>DATFIG010000041.1:0-12669 GCA_035270345.1 Haploplasma sp. | reverse complement strand
CAGTACATATGATTATTTCATGTGTTTTTTGTTTATCTTTTAATAACTCTACTATATCATTGTTAATGGCTGAGCCATTAACACTAACAACATTTATATTTGGAAAAACTTGTTTTAATCTAGTAACATCATTTTTTCCTTCTACTACTACAATTTGATTTTTCATAATTTTTTATAAAAGAATTTAGGATCTGATTTAGATCCGCTTTCTGATAAACTTTCAATAATTTTTGATTCTTCAAATAAAGTTGAAACAGTTCCATCTTCTAGTAAAATATTTATTTTATCCCCTAAAACATCAGTTTCATCTTTATATGTTGATTGGTGAATATTTCTTTTCGCTGTGAAGTAAGTTCTTTCTTCATCAGTCATATTATTTAATATCTCATTTATTTTTGATTCATTAGCTTTTGTATCATCTAAAACTTCCCAAAGATTTCTATTTAAAAAGTCATTGGCTAACGTTCTTAAGATATCATCTTTACTACTTAAAAAACTTAATAATAAACCATTAATATAAAAATCATCCATTAACAAGTAATAGTCTAAATTGTTAGGGTCTTTAATAATTTCTTTAATAGAATCAATGTTAGCATTAAAATCAAAATCAATTGTTATTAGATATTTAATTCTAGAATATATCTTTTCTAAAACAACTTCGTATGCACGTGATACACGGTGGTAGTACACTTGCCAATACATGTGATAACGGCTTATTAAGTAGTTTTCAATAGCATGAATACCACTTACTTTAAATACTACTTTACCATCTACTACACGCATAACTCTAATTAAACGATCAATATCAATATTACCATAAGCAGTACCTGTAAAGTAAGCATCTCTTAATAGATAATCTAATCTATCAACATCAAGTTGACTTGATATTAATTGTTCTAATAAAGGAAACTTGCCTTTCTTTAATATAATTGATGCAACATCATTAGCAAAGTCCTTATCAACAGTATCTAAAATAGTTTTGATGTCTTTGTTTTCAACAATGATTCTTGCACCAATAAGTTCGTGATCAACATCAAAGATATCTTCAAAAGCATGCGAGTAAGGTCCGTGACCAATATCATGTAATAAAGCTGCAACCAAAAATAAGAGTTGTTCTCTTTCATTTAAGTTTCTTTTAAGGTCTAATACATTTAAAAACTTATTGGCGTTATGATATACACCTAAACTATGAGAAAACCTTGAGTGTTCAGCACCGTGATAAACCATTTGAACACCAGATAGTTGTCTTATTCTTCTTAGCCTTTGAAATGGTGGGGTATTTATTAAATTAGTTATTACATCATATTCAATATTTATATAGCCATAAAGTGGGTCTCTAAATACTTGATCACGGTCTTTTTTTATCATCATAAACTCCTTTTAAAAATATACTTTACAATTGTTAACATCAAACACATACGTTCCATTTTCATCATGTAAAATTGTTATATTGTGTTCATTAATTCTTCTAATAAGCTCTTCTAATTTGTTTCCTGTATTTAGTTTGTAACTTACAAGACCAACCATTTCACTAGGTCTTGATAAAACACTTGTTCCAGCCCATGTATTTAATCCTAAATGATGATGATAATTATCACTACTTAAGAATAAAGCTGAACCACCATAAAGTAACGTTTGGTTAAAGCCAATAACATCAATAAAGAAGTTGGCTGCTTCTGATAGTGTTGCTACGTGGTAGTGAACATGCCCTATAATAGTACCCGTTGGTAAACCTTCCCATAGTTTTTGATAACTCGCTTGAATTAAGCTTTGATAGTCTAGTGGGTCACTTACCATTATAACTTCATTATTATCATATTCCCAAGTTGCATCTTCTCTATCTGCATAGATTTCAATACCGTTACCATCTGGATCGTTTAAATATAAAGCTTCACTAACACCATGATCAGATCCACCAATTATAGGTAAACTGATTTTAATAAAGTGATTAATTAACTGTCCTAAATATTTACGATTAGGTAACAATATTGCAAAATGATATAAACCACTAGTAGGTGCTTTAGCAGTTGCTTTAGTGTCTTCTACTAATGTAACTAAGATATTATTATCTACACCTAAATTATAAACATTATTATTACTACTAATTAACTTAAAACCTAATTTATCAACATAAAAATCTAATGATGTTTTGATATCTTTAATCTTTAATGTAACTGATTCAACTCTTATTGTATCATTAGTAAAAAATTTATTTTGCATATTATTATCCTTTCTACTCTACAAGTAAAAAAATGCCTAATTAGGCATTATTTTATTAACTCTACTAAGTCTCCATTGTTTAACATGAACGCACTACCATCATCAGTATCTAAATGACAATCTAATACGAATTGATCACTTACACGACATAATACATTTCCTAAAACACCAGGTTTAATTCCACCAACTTTAATTGATACAACTTCTTTATCAGTTACACCAAATTTAGCTGCATCTTCTAATGAGAAGTGGATGTGACGGTCAGCAATAATAACACCTTCTGGTAATTCAACTTCACCTTTAGGTCCAACAATTTTAGCTGCTGCACTACCTGCGATATTTCCTGATGAACGAACCGGAGCATTAATTCTTGCTCTTCTTGCATCAGATAATGATAATTCAATTTGTGTACTTGGACGAACCGGTCCTAAAATTCTAACTCCTGCAATAACTTGTCCCGTTGGGCTTACTACATCAATTTTTTCTTCTGCAGCATATTGCCCTGGTTGGCTTAATGCTTTAAATTCAGTTAATTCATAACCTTTTCCAAATAATATTTCTAAATGCTCTTGGCTAATGTGAGCATGTCTTCCTGAGATTCCTACTGGTATTTTCATTATTAAATCCTCCTTATAATTACTTTTAAATTATATCATTTTTCATGGTTTTCTTCAATTATAAAGTCCTAATTCGTTATGTAAAACGCTTTAGTATTTTGAGTTTTAATATTAGTAAAGTATAATGAAATTATAATAAAGAAGGAAAAGTGATAATAATGACAATTTTTGAACGTATTGTTAATAATGAAATACCTTCATACAAAGTTTATGAAGACGGTTTAGTTTTAGCATTTTTAGATATTTCACAAGTAACTATTGGTCATACTTTAGTAATACCGAAAGTACCGTATGAAAACATATTTGAAATACCTGAAGATACTTTGAAACATTTAATTGCAGTAACAAAAAGGCTTAGTGTTGCTATTAACAAGGCTTTTAGTCCCGAAGGAATTAATTTGCTTAACAATAATGGTGCATTAGCCGGACAAACAGTTTTTCACTATCATATGCACATCATCCCACGCTATGACAACACTCCTATCGAAGCATTATTCAAATCTAAGAATGAAATTTCAGTTGAAGAGTTTAAAAAAAGAACCCAGACTATTGTCCAGGCTCTATTATAAAGATTACTCCGTTTGGTAAGTTTTCAATTGTTAGTTCTAGTCCGAATGCTTTAACTGTTCTTTGAACAATTGTCATCCCAAGACCGAATTGACCTTTATGACCTTTTTCATAAGGTTTAAAAGTACCTGTTAAGAATTGATCACTAATTGGCTCACCGTCATTAAAGATGGTGAGTTTTTTGTCTTTTAAGACGATAACAATTTCATTAACTGCATATCTTAAAGCATTTTCCACAATATTATTAACCATACTGTAGATATTATCTACTATAGCTAAATAAGTACTATCATCTAAATCCAAAATAATATCAATTTCACCGCGATATTTGTGGTTATTAGCAACATTAGTAATTATATCCTTAAGTGAGACTTCTATAAAATCACTCTTATCTTTAATATATTCTAATTTATTCCACTCTAATAATTGCCTTACTTTACGATTTAATATTTCTGATTGTTTAATAATGATATCTAAGTCACTAACATCAGTAATACCATCTTTAATTGCTTCAGCATATGAACTAATTACTGCAATTGGTGTTTTAATATCATGCGAGATGTTTTGTAACATTTCAGTTTTAACAGCTTCGTTTTGAACAATCTCTTCACGCATCTTATCAATTGCAATAGTTAAATCTGTAATTTCATCACTACCATCAGCAACAATAGTAGGTTGATAGTTATAACCTGATAATGATTCAACTTCATTTTTTAACTTCTTAATTCTTTGTACTACAATACTTGACCATAATAGAATAATAGCATTACCTAAAACAATTATCGAAACAAACCCAATCCTAATAAAATTACCGATTGGTTCTTGGAAATTCTTCGCATAAACGCCATCAAATATAGTTATTATAATATCACTCTTGTTATTAGTAGGATCTGAATAAGATATAAAGAATGTATACGGTTCAAGCGAATACACTTGACCATCACCAATATCATAATATTTCTTATCAAATTTATTAGTTAAATAACCATCTTCGAAATCTTGAATAACACCAATAAAAAATCCTTCATCAACTAAAAATGTTTGATTATTTTGGATAATTACACGTCTGCCTTCATCATAACGATAAACTAAAACTGTGTAGTAGTTAGTAATAGGTAACTTTACATTGTTGTTATAAGAGTAAGTAACATTTTTATGATACTCATCTAAATGAGCATTAGCTTGATTTTTTGCATAATTTTGAACTGTATGCTGAAAAATAATAACAAATAATAAACTAGTTATTAATGTTATTATCGTAAATATTATATTTACTTGCGTAGACAGTCCAAATTTACGCTTCTTTTTCATAGTAATTTATATCCGTAACCGTAAATAGTTTCAATTCTTAAGTTTGGCATTTTTTGTCTTAATCTTCTTAGTAAGTCATCAACTACACGATCACTACCATAGTAGTTTTCGCCCCAAATTTGTTCTAAGATTTCATTACGTTTGAAGCCTACATTGATATTTCTTAAAAATAGTAGTAATAATTCAAACTCTTTATTAGTTAATTCAATACTTTCATTAGCATCTTTAACTTCACGTTTAGAAATATTAATTTCATATTTATCATGACTAATGATTTCTGGTTGAGCGTTAATGCTTCTTCTTAAAATAGCTTTAACTCTTAAAATCAATTCTTTTGGTGAATATGGCTTAGCTAAATAGTCATCACTACCTAACTCTAAACCGACAATCTTGTCTAAGTCTTGATCACGCGCTGATGTGAAAATAATAGATGCATCGCTCTTATTAGCATTTAATTCTTTAATTAAATCATAACCATTAATTTCACCTGGTAACATAATATCTAAAATCCATAGATCTACCTTGTCATGGATATGTTCCATTGCTGTTTCGCCGTCATAAAATGGGGTAACATCAAATCCTTCTTTGACAAGATACTTTCTAATAATCTCAGATAAGTCTTTTTCATCTTCCACCAAGTATACTTTCATGGTTATATCACTTCCTTTTCTTGAAATAATTATATCATAGCAAAAAAAAATCACATAATTAAAGATGTGATTCATCAAATTATGTGATTTGTGTCATAATGACGTTATTTAATTAACTCTGTGTGTAAGTAAGGAACCAATACTTTAGGAACTGTAATTGTTCCGTCACTATTTTGATTATTTTCCATAATCGCTATAACAGTACGGCCAATTGCCAACCCTGAACCATTTAATGTATGAACATATTCAGTCTTACTATCTTTATCTTCTTTATATCTAACATTTGCTCTTCTTGCTTGATAAGCCTTAGCATTAGAGATTGAACCAATCTCGCGATATTTGTTTTGAGACGGAACCCAAACTTCAATATCATACGTTTTAGTCATAGCAAATCCTAAATCACCAGTTGATAATGTTACAACTCTATAAGGTAACTCTAATTTCTTTAACACTAGTTCTGACTGTAAAATCATTTCTTCTAAAGCCTTTTTAGAGTTTTCTGGTTTAACAATATTGATTAACTCTACTTTTTGGAATTGGTGTTGTCTTAAAATTCCTCTTGTATCACGACCAGCAGAACCAGCTTCTGATCTAAACGCTGATGTATAAGCAACATATTTAAATGGTAGTTTATTACCATCAATAATTTCATTGCGGTAAAGATTCATCATTGGAACTTCAGCAGTCGGATTTAAATACCAATCTTTTCCTTCTAATTTAAATGCTTCTTCTTTAAACTTAGGAAATTGACCTGCACCATACATACTCTTTTCATTAACTATGAATGGTGGAATAAATTCAGTATATCCACCTTCTAAACTGTGTAAATCCATCATGAAAGCCATTAAAGCGCGTTCTAGTCTAGCACCTAATCCTTTATAAACAACAAATCTTGCCCCTGTTACTTTAGCAGCACGATCAAAATCTAAAATGTCTAATGCTTGTCCCAATTCAACATGGTCTTTAACTTCAAAATCAAATGTTGGTAATTCACCATAAGTTCTAATTACTTCATTAGCATCTTCATCAGCTCCTACAGGAATTGATTCGTCTGGTAAGTTAGGTGTATTTAATAAAATATCTTCAATCTTTTCATTTAGCTCGTTAACTAAAAGATCTATTTGAGCAATTTCTTCTCCTAAGTTAGCAACTGAGTTTAACACTTCTGTCGCATCTTTCTTTTCTCTTTTTAAAACACCAATTTGTTTTGATGCTTCATTTCTAAAGGCTTTTTTCTCTTCAACCTCTAAAATTAATTTTCTTCTTGTTTCATTTAATGTTACTAATTCTCTTAAATAAGAAAAATCAGCATTTCTTGTATTAAGTCTTTCTACTACTTCATCGATGTTTTCGATAACATATCTTAAATCTAACATAATATTCCTCCTTTTTTAATAAAAAAATCCTTAGATAAAATTAATTATCTAAGGACGTAAATTACGCGGTACCACCTTAGTTCTAGTAAACTAGCACTTAAATATTTTTAACGGAATAACCCGGGTGTAGTTAGCACCACTCCAAAGTAGATTCACTAAATAACAATTACTTATTTGCACCAACCATAAGCTCTCTACTAATTATTAGTTTTAGTTACTATTCTTTTTCAATGTGTTAATTATATTATAGTGTTTATTAGTTCTTTTGTAAAGTCTTTTTGTATGATTCATAAACGAATCCATCAGCTATTAATAAATCACTATGTTTTTTAAAGTTCTTAATATGTTTAATAATATTTAGTTCATTGTCTAAGTGATAGTTATTACCGTATTGCGAGTATCTAACATCGTTATTACGCATTGACATTATTAATGGCGTATATCCTTCTTTACCAATATTTCTTACATCATCAATAACAACATCTTGAACACGGTTATCAAAAACATAACTAGGTTCTTTACTAAAACCTGATGTTCCAAAGAAAAAGTTTGTTTCATCAAATAAACCAAACATCTCACCAATTGTACGATATAAATCTAAATGACCTCTTGTACGTGTTTGGTTACCTTTAATTAAACCTTCATTAATTCCTAATTCATTAGTCTTAACATTACTCGGTGCATAGATAAACGCAAATGTTTGTTGAAGCATACGACGTTCTTCCATCTTGTCTAACTTCTTATTAAATAATGTTCCTAAGTCACCATTTTTTAAACTACTTCCGTGGTCTCCATAAAACACATAAACATTGTCCTCGATATTAGGACGAGCCTCTTTTGTTTTAGGATCAACAAAATATCCTTCAAAGCTATAATCAACCATTTTAGTAAAATCTAAATAACGTTTTGTAATACTACTAATCTTTAAATCAGTTTCATAATATCCTGGCATTTGGTTATACATAAATGGAGTATGAGGCATCATTGATTTAGTCAGCATAAATTGTTTCTTACCTTTAGCTTGATGTTTTTCCATTTGTTCGTACATCTTATCAGCCATTTCAAAATCAGTTGGCCAAGGAGATTTTAATAATAACTCTTTATCATGGTGCATATACTTATGACCATTATTCATACGATCTTTAGTATATTCATTAATATCCTTATAATCTAAATCACTAGCAAAACTTTCTAAACTATAGTGTGGTTCACTAAATTTAGTTAATTCTTTGTAAGCATTCTTACGGTCATAAAAATCAGTTGTTACGCCATCAAAACCTTGCGAAGTATAATCCTTAAATAAATACGGTAATGCATCAACAGCATAATGTCCTTCGTCATATGAACGATAAAACGTTTCATAACCATTCATATCTAAACCAGTAAGCACTGTTGCTTCTGCATCACTACTAACACCAAGACCTACTGATGTATAATAATTATCAAAAACAAAACTTTCTTTCATTAACTTTTTAACAAAGCTTAAATTATCATCAACTGAATCTAGTTGCCATAAGAATTGATTTAAAGACTCCATATGAACTAAGACTAAGTTCTTGTCTTTAAAGATTCCATTAAGGCTACTATTAGCGTTTAAGTTTAAACTATCATGAGCTTTAACTTCACTATCTTTTAGTAAAATATCATTACTATATGCTTTGTTGTCAATGGCATTTATATATGTATTCTTGTTTTTATTAAAAATATCATATCTTTCAAATACATTATCATCATTAATTCCTAAAGCTTCTTTTGTATTGTTATCAAAATCAACACCTAATAAAGTTGTCATATAATAAGGATAAACTCCATAAGACTGAACTCCTTTAGTTGAACTTAATGAACTAATATTAAAATCGTCTTTATGATTCCTAACAACGAAAGCTGTTGTTGATCCACCAAAGAAAATAAAAAAACTAGATACAATAACTAAAGTTTGGATTCCACCTAAACGATATAAGTGATTATTACCACTTCTTTTTGATTCCTTAATATAAAGTATTACTAATACTATTAGTAATAATAACGGTATAAATACTAAAAATCTAAAATTTAAAAATAGTTCAGACGCAATAACACCAAACATTCCTGTTGCAAGTCCACTTGTTGGATTTTTAAAAATGTCAAATGCATTAGTTGAAAATGATGTTCCATAAAATAGGTTAAAAAAACCTAGTGCAAATATTAAAAAATTTAGAACAAATGTTATTACTATAAGATAAATAAAACGAGCTTTATCTGACTTAAAGAAAGCTCTACCTATCATATAAAAGAACATTAAAACTCCTAAATTTCCTAATAACGCTGTAACTTCCGTTCCAAATGTTCTCCTAATAGGTTGAACATAACTATTTAGTAGTTCTGTTGTTACAAAATAAGTATTAAATATATTTAATGCAAAAAAGGCAACGATAATTGCAATATATAAGTATTTTTGTTTGTTAAGCTTCATAATGTGTACACCTCTTTTTTATTTCTTCTTTTAAGCAAGATATATTCTATCATTTTTAACTATTTTATTAAACCTTCTGACTAATATTGATGCAATAAATTACTAACCCAACTGCAATTAATGTAGTTGGGTTAGTACGTTTTACTTATTCTTTATCGCTTCTCTAATATTACGCATCTCTTTATTTTGATCTGTATACCAGTTTGATGAAAACAAACGGTAAATATTCCAATTTCTGGACTCCAAGTATTTTTCTTGGTGTACAAAATCTTTTCTTGCGTTTGAATCAACATCTACGTCACAAATAATACCTAAAATGTATTCTTTAGTTACATCATCATAAACAGCTAAATCAATATTATAATTACCAATTCCAATCGATGTTTTAACAGTATAGTTATTTCTTTCTAATCTGCTCTTAACCTCTTCAACTAATTTTGTTAATTCTTGCTCAACAACAGGTTCATTAGCCTCTGATAACTTGTTTAAAACGCTTCTAGCCATATCATGATTCTTATTTGATACATAGTAACAATACTGCATAAAGTTTTTTAATAACATCGGTCCTTGATTAGTTAAATCTTCTACTTGAAGTTCTTCTGGGTATAGACTTGAAACAAAGTAAATCTTTTCTTTCGCTCTTGTAATAGCAACGTTTAATCTGTTTTGTCCACCTTCGTGGTTTAACCAACCAAATCTACGATTAACTCTACCGTACTCATCTTTAGCATAACCCATTGAAAAGATTATAATATCACGTTCATCACCTTGAACGTTTTCAATATTCTTAACAAACAAACTTTGGTCTTCACCATCATCTGTTCTAAAAAGTTCTTTTTCAAAGCGACCTTGGTTAACACTCTTTTTAAATAACTCTTGATCAATATATTTTTCAATTAAATCACGTTGAGTACTATTAAAGGTAATAACCCCAATTGACTCATTATTCTTTCTTGTTCTTAAGATACGTTTAATAATTTCAACAACCTCTTTAGCTTCGGCATCATTTCTTCTATCTATAAAACGACCATCTTCAACATAAATATATTCAATTGGTGGTTTACTACTATTTTTTTGATTTGGCGAAACAATTAACTTACCATCATAAAATGCATGATTACTAAAAGCAATCAGTTCTTCATACTTAGATCGATAGTGATAATTAAGAAGTGTTTCTTTATATTTATATCTTGCAAGGTCTAATAGACTCTTTGAATCTAAACTAATATCTTTTAATTGATCATCTTCATAAAGGTCATCATCCTCACTAATTCGTCCCATCCCTAAACTTGACGGTCTTAATTGTTTTGGATCACCTGCAATAACTACCTTCTTAGCACGATAAATTGCTGGAATACCTTTTTCAACATACATCTGAGAAGCTTCGTCAAAGATAACTAAGTCAAACATACCATATAGTAACGGAACAATTGCACTAACAACTTCAGGTGTCATCATCCATACTCTTACATTTTCCATCATCTCAGGATGGTATGTGTCAATGAACGCTTTAATACTTGGTCGTTTAGTTGATTCGATTATTCTTCTAATATCCATAATACGTTTAGTATTAGCAAAATGTAAAGCATGTTTATATAGTTCCATTTCAAAAGACTCGATTGTCACATTCATCTTATTATCAATTAATTCTTTGACTAATTCGATATTTTTTAAATAGTCTTCAACAATATATAAATTGGCTTGATGAAGCGTTTTAAAGTTTTCAATATAACCTGTATAATATGCATCTAATAAGTATTTTCTTAGTTTTGAAACATCTTCAACATTGACTAATAGTTCATCATAAAGTAACATATCTAAAAAGTTCAAATCATCTTTACTTAACATTTCATGTTTAGTAAAAAATTTATCAATCTTAGTAGCATTAGTAATAATAAAATTAGTAAAGTCAGAATTATCAATAACAGCTTTTAAAAACTTATTATCAATTCTTTTATTTTTAGTAAAGAAAGAAAGAGTCATCGAATGTTTATTAATAAACTCTTTTTTTAAACGACGTTTTTTAAAACCACGACTATTATTATAAATAACCATAAACTCATCATAAACTTCTTTAAAGTTATTTAATTCTATTCTTCCACTTCTAGTTACTTTACTTTCCAACTTATTTATTAAAGGATAATCATTTAATATTGACTGGAATAATAAGTAATCTTCTAAATCTTTATTTTTAGAAAATGATTCTTCAATCGCGTTTACTCTAGCAAAACTAATGTTTTTAAAGTTTCTATTAAACATCTCATATACTTTCATTGGAGTTAAAGTGTCGATAATATCACGATCTTTTAAGTAACGGTCATATAGATCATTAACTGTAAAGTTATCTTCAACATTACCATACAGTAGTTTAATGGACTTATCTAACTTTTTAGTAAGTTCGATAATTTCAGACTCTAATGAATAAATATCATTGTTTAAAGTTCTCACTGGTGGTGTTGGTTCTAATAGTCCTGATAGTTTGTTATAAAAATCATTTTTGTTTTCTGCATCATCAACAAACATAGTGTACTTAGAAGCACCTTTAAGTCTTGAATATATTACATCAAGTGCAACTTTCTTCTCACTTACTACTAATACATTCTCACCTTTTAAAACACTTGAAGCAATTAAACTTGTAATAGTTTGACTCTTACCAGTACCAGGTGGACCCCAAATTACTAGTTTTTTCTCTTCGTTCAATAAAGCAATTACCTTTTCTTGCGCATCGTTTAAATCATTTATATAAGTTATATCGCGTTCATGGATCGGAGTTTCTTTAATGTTATTCAAATAGTTATATTCTGCGCTATATAAGTTTTCTTCACCTATTAAACCATCTAATAACTCGTTATACTTGTTGTTCTTTAAAATCTCATTCATATCTTTTTGAAGCATGGACGAATACGGTTCATATCTACCTAAAGTAATGTAAGGCATTAAAGTAAAGTTAGTAAAACTTCTTTTGCTAAAGTCCTCTTTTAATTCATCATTAAACCTTATAAACGGATTATTTCTCTCTTCTAAATTGTTAATAATAATATCATTCTTTTCATAATACTTTAACATCTCTAAATATGTTTCTTCATTAAAATTTTCAACGACAGGCATTTCTAACTCTAAATGATTACTCTCAATTTTTGATGTCAACAGTAATAAATCACGATTTAAAATAACATCTTTATCAAAGTCTTTTTCAATCGTGAAATCACGTTTTTTTCTAACTAGTTTTACTGGAAAGTAAAACAATGGAGCTTTAACAGGAAATCTCTCTTTCTTGAAAATTCCCTCAACAAAGGGATAAGCAATGTATAGGTTATAAGAACCTGTCTCGCGGTAATCTTTATTAGCCTCACGGTAAAGCGTCGTAAGAGTATTTTGTTGTAACGCATTTAAATCTAATTTTAATTGTTTTATTTTATTATTACTTAAAAAATTTAATAATCCTTCTTCATTATTTAATGTATATAAATCATAAG
>DATFIG010000040.1:0-10483 GCA_035270345.1 Haploplasma sp. | reverse complement strand
ACATAAGGGTGTTTATAAACTACCTCTATTTTAGTTTTAATATGTTTTTCAATATCATGTAGTAATTTAACGTTTTCAGGTTCACAAAATGACATCGCAAGACCACTCGCTCCTGCTCTACCAGTTCTACCAATACGGTGGATATATGTTTCTGGTACTTCAGGTAAGTCGTAGTTAATAACATGCGTTAAACCATCGATATCAATACCACGTGCAGCAATATCTGTAGCAACTAATACTCTTGTTGTTCCTGCTTTAAAGTTTGCTAATGCTTTTTCTCTTGCATTTTGAGTTTTATTACCATGAATTGCTTCCGCAGTTATACCATGTTCAATTAATTGTTTTACAATTCTGTTTGCTTGATGCTTAGTTCTTGAAAATACTAATAATGTTCTAATATTCATTTCATGAATTAAATGAATTAATAAATCCGGTTTTTCACCTTTATTTACATGGTAAACATTTTGTTTAATTAAATCTAATGTTTGATGAATTGGTGTTACTTCAATTCTTTTTGGTTCAGTTAATATTTCATTAGCTAAATTAATAATTGAGTTTGGCATTGTAGCTGAGAATAATAATGTTTGACGTTTCTTAGGAATCAACTTAACAATTCTTCTAACATCATGGATGAACCCCATATCTAACATTTGATCTGCTTCATCTAAAACGAAATATTCAATTTCATTTAATTTAATAAATCCTTGATTAATTAAATCTAGTAATCTTCCTGGTGTTGCAATTAATACTGTTGTACCGCGATTTAATGCTTGTGTTTGTTTAACTTGAGGAACGCCACCAAAAATAACAAGTGATCTAATTTTTAAATATTTGCTATAAGTTAAAAAGTCTTCCCCTACTTGTGTTGCTAACTCTCTTGTTGGAGTTAATATTAAAGCTTTAATCGCTTTAGAAGGTTTAACTAAGTTCGCTTCATATATTTGTTGTAATACAGGAATAGCAAATGCTGCTGTTTTTCCCGTTCCTGTTTGTGCACTTGCTAAAACGTCAACATTACTCAAGATTGTTGGTATCCCTTCAACTTGAATTGGAGTTGGTGTTTCGTGTCCTTCTTGCTCAATTGCTTTTAAGATTGGATCAATGATCCCTAATTGTTTAAAATTCATATATATCATGCTTCTTTCTATATCTAAATATAATGTTTGAAACATGATATTAAAATATGTTTATTTGAAATACGAATTATTATAACATACTTCATGGTTAAGTACACATATAAACATGTTCCATCAAGTGTTGTTTTTGCAAAAAAAATACCCAGTATTATATTTACATTATTATGTATTATTTTACTGAGTATTTTTTAGTATTTATTATTGATTAATATTTAATTAAAACATCGTGTAACATTGTTCTATTTCCAGCAGAAACAGTCCCTGTATGTTGAACACCAAAACTTCCAAAACTGTTATTTTTAATAGTTGTTGTTAAGTTAACTTCTTTTAAATGTCCATCTTCAATTTGGCCTGGACTTTGTTCAGTCGTTGTTGTTACTTTTGTTGTAAATACATTATTAATAATATCTAGTTCAACAGTACAATTTGTAACAAATGCACTCGATACTTGTGCTTCCGTTAGTTTTGTACCGATTCCGTTTGTAAACTCCATTAGTGTAAACGTAACTGCGTTACCATAATCACTAACTCTTTGGATTCTTAAACCATAACCACTGCTTGTCTTAGTATCATACTTAATATATACGTCCATATATTGGCCAGTAGCACTACCAAACCCTTGTCCAGCCTTTTTATGAGCAGATAAGTTTAGGACTACACTCATATTATTAAAATCCCCCTCATTAGTATATAGTAATAATGCTCCACGACTTGTTGTCATTAGTCCTCTAGTTCCTAAAGTTCAATCCTGGTTTAATTTTAATGTTATTCTTCTTTAGCAAATTGACTTAAATATAGTTTTGCATAAAAACCATTGTTAGTCATTAACTCATTATGAGTACCAAATTCAACAATGTTCCCCTTATCCATTGCAATAATTATATCTGCATCAATAATTGTTTTTAAACGGTGAGCAATAATGAAACTAGTTCTGTTTTTCATCGCTTGATTAAATGTCTTTTGAATCTCTAATTCCATTAATGTATCAATGTTACTTGTTGCTTCATCTAATATTAAGATTGGTGGATCGATAATTAACGCTCTTGCAATTGTTAGTAATTGACGTTGACCAACAGACAAGTTTGAATTATCACCTAATTTAGTATTATAGCCATCCTTTAAATTCATAATGAAATCGTGACAGTTAGCTTTCTTTGCAGCTTCAATCATTAACTCATCACTCGCTTCTTTACGACCATACTTTAAGTTTGCTGCAATTGTACCGTTAAACAACCATGGTTCTTGTAGTACAAGCCCAAAACTAAGTCTTAAAGCATTTCTATTATAGTCTCTAATATCTTTACCATCTAAGACTATCGAACCACTATTAACGTCATAGTAACGCATTAGCAAGTTAATCATTGTTGACTTGCCAGCACCAGTTGGTCCGACAATAGCGACCTTTTGACCTTTCTTAACTTCTAAGTTAAAGTTCTTAACTAATGTTTGATCTTTACGATAAGCAAAGTCAACATTTTTAAATTTAATATTTCCCTCGGTAGCACGATCATTAAAGTTAAATTCATCAGCTTCTTTTTCAACATGTAATGCTAATACTTCATCTATTCTTCTAAGTCCTGCTCGTCCAGCCATGAAGTTGGCTGTTAAAGCACTAAAATCATTAAATGGTCTTGAGAACATTGCAGCATACATGATCATTGAAGTTAAGATTGCTGTTAATGCTTCTATGTCTGTTATTTGACCTGTAATAGTTAAGATAATTGAAACTAATCCTAATAATGCATAAGATATATTATTCATTAAACGATATGTTGGATTATTAATTGAAGCAGCATAGTATGCTTTTTCACCGACTACTGTTAATTCTTCATTAATCTTATCAAACTTAGCTTTAGCTTTGTCTTCAAAGTTATATGCTTGAATTAATTTTTTCTCATCAATATATTCTTTTGCTGTTCCTGTTAAATCCCCAATTAGTTTTTGTAAAACAACGAAACGTTCATTACGTTTATTTTTAGTAACATTAGAATATAACATCATTAATGGAACCATTAGTACTACTACTAATGTTAACCAAATATTTAAATAAATCATAAATGTAATTGAAAAGATAATTGTTGTAACACCTTGGAAAAAATACATAAAGAAATGACTAATTGCATCAAATACTAAATCAATATCTTGAGAGAATCTAGCCATAACATCACCTGTTGATGTTTGGTCTAAATAACTAACTGGAGTGTGAGTAATTGTTTTGAATGCTTCATTTCTTAAGTTTCTAGTTACTATTGTTGCATAATTATGCGAACAAATTTGACTAAACCATAATAATGCCGTTCCTACTGCATAACACGCAAGAATAATTAGTAAGTATATTGATACTACTTTAAAGTCAACTTGACCTTTCCCAATAATAAACCCTACTGCTTTACCTATTAAAAATGGATTGACTAAAACTAATGCATTACCTATAAACGCGGTAATAATATTTAAAATAAACCATTTTTTTCCACCTTCACTAAAAGGCTTTAAACTTAAAATTAGTTCTATCATAAGTTTTCTCCTCCTATTTGTGATTCATGGAGTGCTTTATATAATGGATTATTAACTATTAGATTTTGATGATTATCAAATCCTGTAATTTGTCCATTATCTAAAACAATGATTTTATCAGCATTAACTAAACTACTTAATCTTTGTGAAATAAATATTTTAGTTTGTTTTATTTCACGTTTCGATAATTCTTGTCTAATCCTAAAATCAGTCATATAGTCTAATGCACTAAAAACATCATCCAATACTAAAATAGCTGAGTCTTTAACTAAAGCACGAGCAAGAGCAATTCTTTGTCTTTGACCTCCCGAATAGTTAACTCCTTCTTTTAAAACTACTGAGTTAATACTGTCTGGTCTATTTAAGATAAAGCTTGCTTGTGATTCAACCAACGCTTTTTTGATTGCTTCATCATCATAAGTATCATTCATTAAGATATTTTCTTTAACATCACCTGTTAATAGTGATGCTTTTTGAGATGCATAAGCGATATTTTCTCTTAAGCTTTCCAAACTATAATCTTTAATGTTAATATCATTAATTAAGATTTCACCTGACTTAACATCAAAGAATCTCATTAGTAAATCAATAATAGTTGTTTTACCTGATCCTGTTAGACCAACAACACCAATTGTTTCACCAGGATTAATTGTTATGTTAATGTTATTTAATACATTACCTGTATTATCACTATAAGAAAAACTAACATCCTTAAATTCTATTTTAGCAGGTTCATTAGTTAAAACTAATGGATTATCATTGTCAGTAATACTATTTGTTTTATCTAATATTTCATTAACTCTTATTGCTGCTGAATACATTTTTGTATACATTAAAATTAAGTTCATAACACCAATAATTGATAATGTTAATTGTGTTGTATAGTTAATAATTTGAATCAATTCAGCTTGTTTCATTGTTCCTAAGTTAATATCACGAGATCCAAAGTAAATCATTATTACTAATAGCACGTTCATTGCTAAAGTTGTAAATGGACTTGATAATGAAGTAATACGTCCAAGTCTTTCCATTATTTGTGAAAGAGTTGAATTTCGTTTTTCGAATCTTTCATTTTCATGTTCTACTTGTGCAAACGCACGAATCATACGAACACCTTCAACATTGTCTTTAACTACATCAACTAACTTATCATTTTCGACTTGAAACTTTTGAAAAATACGCATTGAGATATACATAATACCAACAAGTAATGTAATTAAAATTGGTAAACCAATTATTAATATAAGAGCAACTTTCGGACTTACAATAAATAACATTATAATACTACCTACCATTAGAACTGGTGCTCGACTAGCTAGTCGCATAGTCATAGCAAGGCTATTTTGTAAGTGTGAAACATCTAAGTTTAATCTATTAATTAAACTTGATGATGAAAAACCGTTTGTGTCTTCAATCGATAATTCTTCAACTTGATAAAAGATTGCTTGTCTTAAGTTCTTTGCAAAGTCTTGCGATACTTTAGCTGTTAGTTTATGGGCAAACAATGTTGATAAATATCCTAATACAGCAAAGATTAATATCAACCCAACCATTAAATAACCAATTGGATTGTCGCCGCCTTTTAAACTGTCTTCAATTAGCATTGCCATGAAAACTGGTAAGAATAGTTCTAAAATAACTTCAACAGTTTTTGCTAGAAAACCAACAACAAATGATTTTCTATATTTGATGTATCTTAATATTCTCATTTTATCACTACTTTCTTTTGATTTTTAATTCTTTAATAAACTTTGATTGTTTGTTGTTACTACAAATATGTAGTTCTTGTTTTGCTCTTGTAATTCCTACAAAGAACAAACGTCGTTCTTCTTCTAACAATAACTTGTTACTATTATAATTACTTGGAAAGATATTAAAATTAACACCTATTAAAAAGACTATATCAAATTCTAATCCTTTTGATTCATGAATTGATAAAACATCAATCTTACGATAGGTATTATAGTATAACTTCTTATATAGATATCCTTGCTCATGGTTCCTAAATAAAATACCAATCGAATATTTATAATTGTAATTACTAATTGAATTATTAATATAATTATACTCTATTATTGGATTTTTAAATAATGAAAATCTAACAACCCCATAATTTGTAGTTTTACAGCTCAAATTCTTTTTAATTCTATCTTTATTATGACTTATAAGACTATTAGCTATTTTAATAATATTAATTGATGATCGGTAATTATTAGTTAGTAATAATAACTTCGCATTATATTTGTATAAGTACTTATTAATTAGTTTAATATTGGCTCCTCTAAATGAATAAATACTTTGATCGGGGTCTCCCACAATAAAAGTATTAGTCTCATCATTAATTAAACTACTTAATATTTCAAACTGTAAGTTATTAGTATCTTGAAACTCATCAACCAAAATATGTTGATAACTTATTTTATTAATAATAATATATTTTAAAGCCTCATATTCAATATCATTGAAATCATACAAATTATTAATCTTTTTATAATAAACATACTTATCGTATTTAAATGGTTTACTTCCTTTTTTTAAGTTAGCATCATAAATATTAAAACTTAAACGTTCTTTTGGTGAAAACTGATCAGTTTTATCTATAATATTATATTCTTTACCTGTAAGGTTAAAACAAAAAGCATCAAATGTCATTACTAAAACGTCTTGATTATTAAGACGTTTTTTCATTTCACTTGCAGCTTTTTTTGTAAATGTAATAGCTAGTATTTCTTTAGGATTTATACCAATATTTATTAAATTATTAATTCTCGCTATTAAAACTGTAGTTTTACCAGTTCCAGCCCCAGCAATTACTGCTGTATGTTGATAACTAGTATTAATAGCTTTTAATTGTTCTTCACTATATACTTTCATACTTAATATTAGTATGAAATATCTTTGTTTACTTTTTTTTAATTGCCGGGTGTGTTTTTAGTAGTTTTTTAATACCATGTTCATGACTAAAAGCAATTGTTAAAATATCACCACTAATACTTACAATAACACCATCACCAAAAACATCATGAGATACTAAATCAGCTTCACCAAATGTTAAGTTATTTGAAACTACTTTCGGTTTAGATTCTTCATAATTTCTTCTGACTGGTTTTTCAACTGGTTCACTAATTTCATCAACAAACATTGATTGATAATTGTTCTTTAAACTACCGTATAACATTCTTCTTTGACTGTGGGTAATATAAAGTCTTTCTTTTGCTCTTGTAAGAGCAACATAAAAGATTCGACGTTCTTCTTCGGTTTCAAATTCATTTCCATAAACTCGTTCACTTGGGAATAATCCTTCTTCCATCCCAACAACAAAAACAACTTTAAACTCTAAACCTTTTACTTGGTGAACAGTTGCTAACTTTACAACATTATCACTTTTAACATCTGTATCATGATCAGTAAACAATGCAATTTCATCTAAAACAGATTTTATCTTTTCTAAGTTAGTTCCTTCGTATGCCCAAGAACCTCTTCTAAAGACGTTTTTTAACTCCATAATGTTTTCTTTTCTTTCGACATGGCGTTCATCTTTTGATTCTAGTAACATCATCGCATAACCACTATTATTAAAGACTAAGTCGATTACATCGACTAAATCTTCCAGTTCATTTATACGTGCTCTAATGTTTAAAATTAAATCTTTAAACTCTGTTAAGTTATCATTAATACGTTTAGAGAAACTTAACATACTAATAGAATCTAATATCGACATACCTGTTTGGTTAGAATAATCTTCTAACTTACCAAATGTTACATCACCAACACCACGTGCTGGAACATTAATAATTCTTTTAATATAGAAATTTGTATCTGGATCTACGATTAAATGTAAGTAAGCTAAAATATCTTTAACTTCTTTTCTTTCGTAGTACGATAAACCACCATAAATAATATATGGAATATGGTTTTGCGTTAAACCATGTTCAAATAGTCTTGATAAATGGTTGGCACGATATAGTATTGCAATATCACTATAGTCATAGTTTTGCATAGTTAAGTTGGCAATTTCATTTACTACCATGTTTGCTTCATCATAGTCTGATGCAGCAACTTTAATAATAACTGGTAATCCATCACCTAAATCACTGACTAAGTTTTTACCAGCAGTACGACTCTTATTGTTTTTAATAAGTTTATTAGCTGCTTTTAAAATATTATTTGTTGAACGATAGTTCTTATCTAAAATAACTTGTTGCGCATAAAAGTCTTTTAAAAACAATTGGTTGTTTTCATAACGTGCACCACGGAATGCATAAATACTTTGGTCAGGATCTCCCACTACAAAGGTATTATCGCAGTTTAATAACTTAATGATTTCATATTGAATTAAGTCAGTATCTTGAAACTCATCAACTAATATATGATCAAATCTATTTTGTAGATTAGTTCTAACACCAATATTATCTCTTAGCAAATGGTAAGGGTAAATAATTAGATCGTCAAAGTCCATTAATTGTTCTTTAATTAATTCTTTATGATATCCATCATATAGTTTTGAAATAATTGGATCTTCAATAACTTCAATACCAGTTTTATGAGATGATATCACATTTCTAACCATTCTTGCTGGATACTGTTTACTATCAATATTATATTTTTTTAATAAATCTCTAATTATTGATAAACTATCATCAGTATCAATAACTGTAAATGATACTTTATATCCTAAGTTTAATTCCGGTGCGAACTCGCGTAAGATTCTTAGTCCAAAAGCATGGAATGTATATAACCACGAACCAACTTCATACGGAGCAATCATTCCATTAACACGCTCTTTAATTTCACGTGCTGCTTTATTAGTAAAAGTTACCGCCAAAATACGATTTGGATCAACCTTGACTTCTCTAATTAAATATCCAATTCTTGTTGTTAGAGCTTTAGTTTTACCTGTTCCAGCACCAGCAACAACAAAAAGCGGTCCATCTAGATGAACCACTGCTTGTCTTTGATTGTCATTTAAACTATTTAATTCTTTAGTAAATTTATCAATCATTGTATTCTCCATTAGTATGATTTTTTTAACGGTACAATTTCATTTAAAACCATTTCTTCTTTTGTATTTAAAGTATCCACATTAAAGAACCCATGTCTTAATAATTGGAACTTAGTATTTACATCTGCATCTTTAATACTTGCTTCTATGAAACCTGTTTTAATAGTCCATGAATTTTCATTAAATCTTTCTAATAAATCTTTTGAAGTATCTTGGTCTAAAATCATTGGTTCAAAGAAATTAAATTTAACAGGATGTAAGTTTTTACTGCTTACGAACTGAATCGTACCATTTGGTTTACGTTCATCAAAACCACTACCACTTAATGTCGCTTCATCGTATGTAGCTAATACTTCGATAATTTCGCCTTCGTCATTATAAACAACATCATTAGCTTTAATAAAGTAAGTATTAAACAATCTCACTTCTACCCCTAATGCTAAACGTTTATATTTTTTGTTTGGTTTTTCTAAAACAAAGTCTTCACGATCAATATAAATCTCACGTGAGAATAATACTTTACGACTTCCTAATGATTCGTCTTGTTGATTGTATAAAACATCGAACTCTTCAACTTTATCTTCTGGATAGTTTGTAATAGTAACTTTTAATGGATCAATAACACCCATTACACGTTTTGCTTTGTTTTGTAAATCATCTCTAAGACTTGCTTCTAACATTTCTTCACTTGTTGTTGAATTAATTTTAGATAATCCTGTTGATAAAATAAAATGTTTAATAGCTTCTGGTGTGTAACCACGACGCTTTAAACCTGTTAGTGTTGGCATTCTTGGGTCATCCCAACCAACTACTAAACCTGATTCTACGATTCTTAATAAGTATCTCTTACTCATTACTGTATTTTCAATACCAAGACGTCCAAACTCAATTTGACGCGGAACAAGCGGCATTTCTGTTTCTCTTACAACCCAGTCATATAAAGGACGGTGGTCTTCGAATTCTAAACTACATAATGAATGTGTAATACCTTCAATAGCATCTTCAATTGGATGAGCAAAGTCATACATTGGATAAATTACCCACTCATCTTTTGTGTTTTGGTGATAAGCGAATAAAATACGATAAATTACTGGATCACGCATATTCATGTTTGGTGAAGCCATATCGATTTTAGCTCTTAAAACTGCTTCACCTTCTTTATACTTACCAGCGCGCATACCTTCAAACATTGCTAAGTTTTCTTCAATACTACGGTTTCTATAAGGTGAGTTAGTTCCTGGTTTTTCAAAAGAACCACGTTGTTTAGAAATTTCATCTGATGTTGAGTTATCAACATAAGCTAATCCTTTGTTAATTAAAATAACAGCACGATCATACATTTCCTGGAAATAGTCAGAAGCAAATAAAATCTGGTTTGGATTATATCCTAACCAAGCAACATCTTCTTTAATTGCTGTTACATACTTTTCTTCTTCTTTTTCTGGGTTAGTATCATCAAATCTTAAATTAGTTGTTCCACCAAAGTGTTTTGCTAATTCAAAGTTTTGAATGATTGCTCTTGCATGCCCAATGTGTAGGAAACCATTCGGTTCAGGTGGAAACCTAGTAATAATTTTTTTATGTTTCCCTGACTCTAAATCATTTTCCATAATTGTTTTAATAAAGTTAGATTGATTTTCCATCTAATAACACCTCTTTCATTCCCTTATATTATATGATATTTAAGTCTTTTTAACAACTTATTAACCAATATTGTTAGTTTAAATTTTATAGAACATTTTTGTTTCTAACTCTTATAAAAAATAGGCGATGAATCGCCCTTTACTAAATATTGAATTTTATACCTCTACTGTTTTATAATAGTATTAGG
>DATFIG010000039.1:0-11386 GCA_035270345.1 Haploplasma sp. | reverse complement strand
GACTTTGAATTTGGAGAAGATATATTTACAGTTCTTGAGTATACAATGATTGATATTGATGGTACACAGTATTTTATTTACCTTGTTAAAGGTACTGGTATTTATTTTGGACAAAACAAAGCTGACATTACTACAGCTATTGTTTTAGATGAAAAAGGCATTGTTGTAGATGCATACTTTACTGACTATGGTCATAGTGAAACTATCAGAGATTTACAACTTAAACAAGCAATGATTGCTTACTTAAACCATTTAGTAATGAATTCTAAAGATATTAAAACATTCTTAACTAGTGATGTTTTTGATGGTAGCTCTGGAGCTACAAATAGTTTTAAAGTAGTTAAAAATATTTTCTATGCATTAAGACTATATGTAAATGATGAAGTAGCTATTAGTGAGGGAACAGTACTAACTAAGACTACAAAAGTAGTTGATGGTAAAACTTTAATTACATACCAAGTTTATGGTTATGGTGCTTACCGTTTTAATTCTGATGGATCAGTTCGTGATGAAGGTGCAGTTATTACAAATATTACAATCGATGAAAATAATGTTATCGTTGCTACTGAATTTGTAGTATACGAACATACTAGTGGTTCTTTTAAAGATAAGAGTCAAGCATTTATTGAGTCATTAGTTACAAACGATCAAAATATATTAGACTTTAAACTGGAAGATGAATTTGACGGAAGTGCGGATTCTACAAACAGCTTTAATGTTATTAGAGAATCAATATTTGGATTAACAACATACTTAAAAAATGGTAACAAATAATGGAACTAAAAAACTTAAATATTTTAAATGTTTTTAAAACAAAAACATTCAATGAAAAGAGTTTAGCTTTATTAGTACTAACATTGCTTCCAGCAATGTTTGTTACTAAATCATTTGAAGCAACAGTTATCTATGCAGTACTATATGTAATATTTATTATTATTACATCAATGTTATCTAAGCTAGTTAGACTAATTAGCGAAGGTGAACTAAGAAAGATTTACTTATTACTTACATATGTAACTGTAGCAATTTTATTATCACAGTTTGTAAGTGCATTTTATATACCGTTTGGGAAATCAGAATTCTTATTATATATTTATCTATTCCCAGTAACTGCTTTACCATATTTAATTGATGCTGATAATGAAGCTAAAAATATTGGAAGAACATTAGTTGATGGACTACAATCAGTCCTAGTATTAGTTGCAGTACTACTAGTTACAGCTTTCTTTAGAGAATTAATTGGAACTGGTGGAATTAACTTTACAAGATACTTTGGTGGTGGATTTAAGTTTGATCTATTTAGCAAATATTCAGTTGCTGCTTTTACATCTAACTATTTCACATTAATTATCTTAGGATTCTATACAGCAATTGTTCAATTTTGCTTTAACAGAAAAATGGAGGTAACAAAATAATGGAATATTTAGCAATTATTTTTGGTGCCGTATTTTTAACAAACATACTATTAAATAGTTTAATTGGTTTTCCTTTCTTAGATAAGAAAACTCAATTAAAAGATGTTGTATATACAGGATTAAAAGTTACAGTAGTAGCATTACTATCTGCAGTAATTATTTATCCTATTCATACATATTTATTAAAACCCGAAGGTTGGATTTTCTTAACACCGTTTATAGAAATATTAATTGTTTTAAATATTCAACTATTGGTTGATTATTTAGGTAGAAAATTAAACATTAACTTCTTAGTGACTACTAACAATAAAAGTTTAGTTGTTATTAATGCTTTAGTATTTACAATAGGAATTACAATGGTTAGCCAAACTAACTATTTAGGGGCAATGGCACAAACTTTAGGATTTGGTTTAGGATACTTATTAGTAACAGTTTTAATCTTTACTATTAAGCCTCGTTTAGAACTACCTGGCGTACCTAAGGCATTTAAAGGAATTCCTTTAATGTTAATTGTCTTAGGAATATTAGGAATGATTTTCTTAGGGCTAGGCGGAATTTTATAATGAAAAAAAGTTTCATTAGTGCAGTGGTACTAATACTGTTAACAGTGTTAGTATCATGCACTAACAACATTACTCCACCTACTGATATAATATTTGAAGAAACTTCAACAAGTTGTATATCTAGTTTTGAGTCAATGGGAACTATTATTGAATTAGTATTTGATAAAAAGGATCCAAAGATAAACCAAAAAGAAGCAGCAGCACAAGAAATGTTAGAGTTATTTAATTACTACCATATCTTAACTGATAACTTTGAAGGATATAAAGACGTTAATAATGTTTTTCATATTAATGAAAATCCAAATGTTAAGCTACCAATACGAAAAGAACTTTATGACATGTTAAAACTATCTGAAGATTTAAAATTTTATACAGAAGGATATTTTGATATTTCTATTGGACTAATTATTGATCAGTGGAAAGATTTACTTAATCTAACGAAACCTAATTCAGAAGACTTAAGTAAGACATTAAACAAAGTAGCTATGATACCTGTTATTAAAGATGGTATCTTGTTAGAAAAAGATATTAATGACTATTTTATTACTATTAAAAATGGTGTAAAAATAGATTTAGGAGCAATTGCTAAAGGTTATGTAGTTAACTTAGCTAATGATATTGCTAAAAAACATGGTTTTACTTACTATACTATTAAAGGTAGTAGCAGTTCAGTTTATTATGGAAAGAACAGTCATAAAGATCGTGATTTCTTTAATATCGGACTATCAAAACCATACTTTGGTTATTACGGCGTTATTAGTGTTAAGAATACTTCGGTAACAACTAGTGGTGATGATGTTCAAGGTGTTGATATTAATAAAGTTAGATATCATCATATTGTTTCACCTATTAGTAAGAAACCTGAAAACTATAGACGCATGATGACTGTAGTTGGAGTAGATGCAGCAATTAGTGATGCATTAACAACTGCACTATTTAATATGCCGCAAGATGTCTTTGATAAATGGATTGTAAAAAATCCACAGTCAGTAGTATTTTTAAATACTGATGAAACTATACAGCACTTTAATATGGATGATTATTCATTTAGAGTACAGTAAGGATTGATTAAATGAAAACAACTAAAAAAGAATTAATAATTATTGTTACAATAGCAATAATCGCTTTAAGCGGTTTTTTAATTTTTCGAAGTGTTTTCAAAACTCCTTCCAAAAATCCAGCTATTGTTCAGCATTGGTATGCTAATAGTACAGGATTTAATGTTACGGAAGATCTAGTCTTAATTGACTTTGATAAAAAGAAAGTAACAATATTGAACAAACAAAGTGGTGTTCCAAGTGAATACGGAAGTTATCCACAAATAAATTTAGAAAATAATACAGTTACCGTATTAGGTGAGTATGTTGAACCTAAAAGTAAAAAACGACAGGAACTAGTAGTAGAGTATGACTTTATTAATAGAACTGTTGAAATAATAGAAGAAACATCACCGAAAGGTATTTGTAGTAATATGGGTAAACAAGTTAAGTTTCCTTTAATATGTTTACCAAATCAAATGAAAGTAATCTTTGATATTGCTAAAGATGATGGTATTGACTATGAACAATAAAAAGAAGATTAGAAGATTAGTTATCTTAGCTAACTTAATTGCAGCAGCGATAGTTTTAAGTATTATTGAAACAGCGATTGCGATTATCCCTGTTCCAGGAGCAAAACTGGGACTAGCAAACTTAATAACAATTGTTGTACTATATATGTTTTCTTTTAAAGAAGCGTTAGTAGTAACACTTGTTAGAGTGTTTTTAGTTGCTTTATTATCACCAAGTTCCTTAGGGCCGACCTTTTATATGGGGTTAGCTGGAGGAATTATGGCTGTAATAGCAATGGGTTTATTTAAAAAAATTGGTTTTGGTATTATCTTAGTAAGTTTACTTGGGTCATTATCACACCAGTTAGGTCAAATCTTTGCAGGTATTTATGTAATTGGTTCAAGCGATATAATTTATTACTTATATATCATGTTGCCACTTGGTGTTGTAACAGGTATAGTTAATGGATTTATTGCAGAAAAATTTATAATAAATTTAACAAAAAAACAAGAAGATGAAGTAACATCTGGACTATAAAAAGACTAAAAACAAATAAAATAGATTATACTTGCTTAACTATAATTAGAATGCTATAATTAACGATGTAAAAACTTATCATAGGCAACTATGGCGGAAGGAGAAATAATATGAAAACAGCAATTCAACCAGAATACCAATTAGCAAAAGTTACTTGCCAAACATGTGGAGAAGAATTCGAATTAGGATCAACAATTAAAGAAATTAAAGTTGATACATGTTCAAAATGTCACCCATTCTATACAGGTCAACAAACATTTGTTAGTGCACAAGGACGTGTGGAAAGATTTAACCGTCGTTATGGTGTTAATAAAAAAGAAGAAAATACAGAAGATAAATAATTCTAACTTAAAAAGCGTGGCTCCGTGTCACGTTTTTTTTAAAATTATAGGAGGATTACAATGATTGAGTTAGGAAGTAAAGGATATATTGAAGTTGTCTGTGGACCAATGTTCGCAGGAAAAACAGAAGAACTAATTAGAAGAATTAAAAGATTAGATTATGCTAATCAAAAATACTTAGTTTTTAAACCAACAATCGATGACCGTTATGGTGATGATGAAATTGTTTCTCATAATAAGAATAGTAAAGGTGCTATTAATGTTTCAAACAGTGTTGAAATATTAAAACATGTTACAGAAGATATTGAGGTAGTAATTATTGATGAAGCTCAATTCTTTGATCAAGATATTGTTAAAGTAGCTGATTACTTAGCTGATAATAACAAACGTGTTATTGTTGGTGGATTAGATCGTGATTTTAAAGGTGATCCATTTGGACCCATGCCTCAGTTATTAGCAATTGCTGAGTTTGTAACTAAACTAACAGCTATTTGTATGGAAAGTGGTAAGCCAGCAACAAGAACACAAAGATTAATTGATGGTAAACCAGCTAATTACAATGATCCAATTGTTTTAATTGGTGCAACAGAGTCATATGAAGCACGTTCAAGAGATACACACCAAATACCTGGTAAAGATAATGGATTTAAGTAATCATTTTAAATCAATTGATAATTTTAATCGTTACTTATTAACTTTTAAAAATACAGCTGAAAAAGTAAGTAGAAGAACTATGATAATTAATACTAAGTTAGAAGTCTTAGCTATTTATAGTAAAGAAGTTAAATTAATTGTTAAAACAATTAAAAACAATGCTAACTTAATTAACTTTTTAAATATGGAAGACTTTACTTATTTTGAACATACAATGATCTACGGTAGTTTACTTAAGTATTTAGATAGTTTTGAACAGATTAAACATTATTTAAGGATATTAAGTTTGAAAACAGACAATTGGGCTACTTGTGATAATTTGCCTTTTAAAGATTTAAATAAGGAGTATGATAATGAATTATCATTATTGTCACTTGAATATTTAAGAAGTGGTCATCCCTTTCAAAGAAGAATTGGTTTTAATATCTTATTTAGTTTAATTAATATCAAGGATTATAACCAATTAACATTTAGTGTTTTAAATGATTTTGAATATGAAGATGAATATTATGTTAATATGATGATCGGTTGGTTATTATGTGAACTATATATAAAGGATCAAGTAGGTACACTTAATTATTTGAAAACTAACAAATTAAACAAACAAGCGACAAACATGTTTATACAAAAATGTCGTGACAGTTTTCGAGTAAGTGATCAAGATAAAGCAATGTTGCTTAAATATAAGAAGTAGGTTTTATTATGGAACAAAGTTTAATTGACAATTTTATGAATGAAGCATATTTAGAAGCTTTAAAAGCATATGATAAAGACGAAGTACCGGTTGGTGCGGTCGTTGTTTATAATAATGAAATTATTGCAAGAGCTCATAACATACGTCATCAGAACAATCTTATCCATGGACATGCTGAGTTTTTAGCACTAGAACTAGCGGCTAAAAAGATTGGCAGTTGGCGTTTAGAAGATTGTTATGTCTTTGTAACTTTAGAACCATGTGCCATGTGTGCAGGGGCAATGGTACAAGCAAGAATTAAGAAATGTTATTTTTCTGCCTTGGACTTGAAAAGTGGTGCGGTTAATAGTATAATAGAAATGTTCAATTTACCTTTTAACCATCATGTCGATAGTGAATACTATGAAGACTTTGGAAGAAGTAGTAAGTTACTGAAGGACTTTTTTGCTAAGAAGCGGAAAAAATAGTCCCCCTCAAGCATCATCATTCAATAGGGATGTGTGAATCTGGTCAGGTCTTGATCGAAGCAGCCATAAGCATTCTTCCTATGTGGATGGTGATGCTTGTCGGGGATTTTTTATTAATAACAAGTATAAAACATTAATTTTTTAGTCAAAAAATGATATAATTATTAAAACGGAGGATTGAAATTATGAAATTACACAATAGGATTTATCGTTCTTTAACACAAGAGCCTTTTCACACACAAAAAATTGGTGAAAAAGAAGTAGGATTTTACTATTTAAATGATACGCAACATTTAGCACAGTACGTGCAAAAAGGGCGTTTTTATGTATGGACTTCAGATGGTACAAACTATCGTTTAGTAATCGAAAAAGGTTACTATGAAAAAGTTAGTTACTTCTTTAGTGAAGAAATTAATACAATTTGGATTAACTTCTTAGATGAAATTGGAGTAATTAGTAAAAAAATGTCTCGTATGTTCTTAATAGGGTCATTAGTAATTGCTATATTAATAGTTGTTGCATCTATACTTTTAGAATTCCAACAATACGGAGTCTTTATTGCGTTAACAGTAGTGTTAATTGCTAATATGGTTCATAGTTCAAGATTAAACAAAATAATTAAAGAGAAAAACTATAATGCGCAAGTTGCGATTAGAGATTTACTAACAGAACCTGGATTTGAAAAACTAATTCTTGATCAAGAAGAATACTACAAAGAGTACTTTGCTTTCGATGAAGAAGAGTTAGAAGAAGAATTAGAAGATGAAGAAAATTTAATTGCTACAGCTGCTGCTATCATTGAAGAATCAGAAGCTTTAGAATTAGAAGATGAAGTTGAAGAGTTATTAGAAGAAGAACTTGAAGAAGAAATAGTTGAAGAACTAATTGAAGAAGAAATAATTGAAAAAGTAATTGTTGAAGAAGTTGTTGCTGAAGAAAAACCAGTTCCAGCTAAAAAACCTGCAGCTAAGAAACCAGCTAAGAAAAGCAAAAACAATAAAGTAGACTACAATACATTAACAGTTCCTCAATTAAGAAAACTTGCTAAAAACTTAGAGTTAACAGGATACTCAACTATGCGTAAAGCAGAGTTAGTAGCTTTAATAACTAAAAATAGATAATTAAAAGTAATAAATAATATTTTTTATATAGAATAACTAAATAACAAGGAGAGTAAGAATGATCGACAATAAATCAATTAATGCAATACGTTTTCTAGGGGTTGATGCAATTAATGCTGCGAATAGTGGGCATCCAGGGATAGTACTTGGTGCTGCGCCAATGGCTTACAGCTTATTTGCCAATCATCTATCAATCAATGTGAAAGAAACTAACTGGATTAACCGTGACCGTTTTATTTTATCAGCGGGACATGGATCTGCCTTATTATATGCAATTAATCATTTAGTTGGTTACAATGTAACAATTGAAGATTTAAAAAACTTCAGAAAATTAGGTAATACACCAGGACACCCTGAGTATGGCCACACTGAAGGTGTTGAAACAACATCTGGTCCATTAGGACAAGGTATTTCAAATGCTGTTGGTCTTGCTATTGCTGAAAGTCATTTAGCTGCAAGATTTAATGAAGAAGGTTTTAACATTATTGATCACCACACTTATGCATTGGTAGGAGATGGGGATTTACAAGAAGGGGTTGCTTTAGAAGCAATTAGTTTAGCTGGCCATTTAGGTTTAGGTAAATTAATCGTTTTATTCGACTCTAACGATATCCAATTAGATGGTCCAGTTAATTTAGCATTTAGTGAAAAACATAAAACTAAATTTGAATCTCAAAATTGGCACTATATTTTAGTTGAAGAAGGAGATAATCCAGAAGCGATTAAAAAAGCGATTAGTCGTGCTAAACGTGTAAGTGATCGTCCAAGTATTATTGAAATTAAAACTATCATTGGTAAAGGTGCACCAAAGGAAGGAACTAGTGCAGTTCATGGTGCGGCTTTAGGTAATGATGTTGATGCATTAAGAAAAAACTTAGAATGGGATTTAGCTCCATTTGAAGTAAGTGAAGATATTTATGAAAACTTTAATAAGAAAGTTACTAAACGTGGAATCAATGCATACCGTCGTTGGAACAAATTATTTAAAGAATATCAAGTAGCTCATCCAGAAAAAGCTGAATTATTACAAAACTTTATTGCTGGTGATTTCAATGTTGATTTAAATGACTTTGCAGTTATTAATCAATCTAAACCAACAGCAACAAGAAATGTTAATGGTGAAGTATTAAATATTTTATCTAAAAAGTATTTAAACATCATTGGTGGTTCTGCAGACTTAACATCTTCAACTAAAGCTAAAGGTTTAGATGGGGATTACTCAAAAAATAACTTATTAGGAAGAAACATTAACTATGGAGTTAGAGAACATGCGATGGGGGCTGTTGCAAACGGTATTCAATTACATGGTGGATTACATACATTTACTGGTGCATTCTTTGCATTTAGTGACTATATGAAACCAACGTTACGTTTAGCAGCTATTATGAATTTACCAACTACATTTGTATTTACACATGATACGATTGCTGTTGGGGAAGATGGACCGACACACCAACCAGTTGAACAATTAGCCGGATTACGTGCGATCCCTAACTTAAATGTTATTAGACCGGCAGATGCAAACGAAACTATTGCGGCTTGGAAGATAGCATTAGAGTCAAAAACTACACCAACAACTTTAGTGTTTACTAGACAAAATGTAACTAATTATGAAACAACTAGTTATGAAGGAACTCTTAAAGGTGCTTATGTTGTAGGTGCAGAAGTTAACAAATTAGACGGAATTATTTTAGCGGCTGGTTCTGAAGTAGAATTAGCTATGAATACAAAAGCATTATTATTTGAAGAAGGTATTGATGTAAGAGTTGTTTCTATGCCGTCAATGTTTTTATATGATTCACAAGATGAAGCATATAAAGCAAGTATTTTACCTGAAGGTGTTAAAATATTAGCGGTTGAAATGGCAAGTACAATGCCATGGTATAAATATGCCAGAAATGTTTACGGGTTAGATAACTTTGGGTTAAGTGCAGCAGGTCCTGTTGTAGTTGAAGAATTAGGATTTACTCCAAACAAAGTAGCGGAAGCATTTAAATCAATCAAATAATAAATATTAAGAGAAGTGATTAGATTTGATTTATGATAGTATCGTTGTGGGAGGCGGACACGCAGGTGTTGAAGCAGCACTCGCACTAGCAAAAATGAATAAAAATACACTACTAGTAACAGGCAATCTTTCTAAGGTTGCCTCTTTACCTTGCAATCCATCTTTTGGTGGACCTGCAAAAGGAATAGTAGTTAGAGAAATAGATGCTCTTGGTGGTCTTCAAGCTAAAGCAGTCGATGAAGGACAAATCCAAATGAAGATGTTAAATGCTTCAAAGGGTCCTGCTGTTAGAGCTTTAAGAGCGCAAGTAGATAAAATAACATATCCTAAGATTGTCTTAAGACATTTAAAGGAAGCTAATAATCTAGAGTTACTGGAAGACTTTGTTGATAAGTTAATTATCGAAGATAATGAAGTTAAAGGTATTATTCTAGAAAACGGAAAGAAAATCTTTAGCAAGACTGTTATTATTACAACAGGAACATACTTAAGAAGTTCTTTATTAGTAGGACTAGAAAAAACTTCAGGTGGACCTGAAGGAGAAAGAACTACTAAAGGTATTAGTAAACAATTAGAAGAACTAGGTTTTGAACTAGTTCGTTTAAAAACAGGTACTCCACCAAGACTTGCAAAAGAAGGAATTGATTTTTCTAAATTTGTAGTTCAACCTGGTGCCAAAGAAAAGTATACATTTAGTTATGATAATAAATACCGTGATGATGCACCTAATGCAGATTGTTACTTATTACATACAACTGAAGAGACACATCGTATTATTAATGAAAACTTAGATCAATCGTCAATGTATGGTGGTTTGGTTGAAGGGGTAGGTCCTAGATACTGTCCATCGATTGAAGATAAAGTAGTTAGATTTAGTGATAAGAACCGTCATCAAATCTTTTTAGAACCTGAAAGTATGTATTTAGATGAAATATATGTACAAGGATTATCAACAAGTTTACCAAGAGAGATTCAACATGAATTATTACTTAGTATTCCAGGGTTAGAAAATGCCGTTATTAGACAATATGCATACGCAATTGAATATGACGCAATTAACCCACTACAATTAAAACCAAGTTTAGAGACAAAACAAATTAAAAATTTATTTTGTGCAGGACAAATCAATGGAACAAGTGGATATGAAGAAGCTGCTTGTCAAGGGTTGATGGCTGGTATTAATGCAGGATTAAATGTTGATAACAAAGATCCATTCATTTTAAAAAGAAGTGAAGCATATATTGGTTTACTAATTGATGATTTAGTAACTAAAGGAACTAAAGAACCATATCGTTTATTAACTTCACGTTCAGAATATCGTTTATTATTAAGAAACGATAATGCTGACTTAAGATTAACGGATTATGGATATGAATTAGGATTGGTTGATGAAGAAACTTATGCTAACTTTAATAAACGTAAAGATTTAGTAGAACAGTTAAAAACTGAAATTACAGAGTATCATGTGTTCCCAACTGAGGAAAACAATGCTTATTTAGAATCAAGAGAATCTGCTAAGATTTTTGAAAAGATTTCTATTCTTGCTTTATTAAAGCGACCAGAAATCAATAAAGACGATATAAAACACTTCTTAGGAGATATTTATCCAGAAGATGTATATGAACAAGTAGAAATTCAAGTGAAGTATGAAGGATATATAACTAAAGCTTTAAAGCAAGTTGATAAAATGTTAAAACTAGAGGAAAAACAAATTCCTGCTACGATTGACTATAAAAAGATTCCTAACCTTTCACATGAAGGAAGAGAAAAGTTAATGACGATTAGACCTAAAACATTAGGACAAGCGTCACGTATTATTGGTGTTAACCCACCAGATATTTCAATTCTTTCTATTTATATGAATTCGGAAGGAAGAAAACATGGACTTTAATATTGATGTTAACCAACATTTACAATTAAATATTACTAATGAACAAAATTTATTGTTTGAAAAATACTATAACAAATTAATTGAGTTTAATAGTCATACTAATTTAACAACAATAACTGAAAAAGTTGATGTTTACTATAAACAC
>DATFIG010000038.1:0-7048 GCA_035270345.1 Haploplasma sp. | reverse complement strand
CAGTTATATTATTTCATTATTATTATCGATTATATGGAATTTTACTTTTAATCGAAAGTATACTTTTAAACAAGATGGTAATGTTAAAAGAGCGATGTTACTAGTTTTACTGTTTTATGCGGTGTTTACACCGGTAACAGCTATACTTGGGAATATGCTTGTTAATAAGGGTGCTAATGATTTTTTAATCTTAGCGTTAACAATGATTTTAAACTTTGTTTTAGAGTTTTTATATACTAAATTTATAGTTTACAAACAATGAATATGCTTCTAAAAATCTTATCTTTATGACAAGCGTTTTGTTTGCAAAGACAATTTTTAGTAGGTATAATCAAAAGTGGAAATACAAATAGGAAGGTGAATATTTATGTCAATTATAGGAAAAAAAGTAAGCCCATTTAAATTACATGCATACCATGAACAACAATTTATTGAGGTTACAGAAAAAGATTTAGAAGGAAAATGGAACGCAATAGTTTTCTACCCAGCAGACTTTAGCTTCGTTTGTCCAACAGAATTAGAAGATTTAGCTTATCATCATGAACAATTCCAAGCTTTAGGTTGTCAAGTGTTTTCAGCATCGACTGATACACACTTTGTACACAAAGCATGGCACGATCATTCAAGTAAAATAAATAAAATCAAATACCCAATGTTAGCTGATCCAGCTGGAACATTAGCGAAAGATTTTGAAGTATTATTAGAATCAGAATGGCAAGCGTTAAGAGGAAGTTTCTTAATCAATCCAGAAGGAAATATTGTTGCTTATGAAGTTAACGATATGGGGATTGGTAGAAGTGCTGCTGACTTATTAAGAAAATTAAAAGCTGCTCAATTTGTTGAGCAAAATGGTGGCGAAGTTTGTCCTGCAAACTGGCAACCAGGAGATGATTCATTATCTCCAGGCGTAGACTTAGTAGGAAAATTATAATTATCAATAACCTCTCACAATATATTGTGGGAGGTTTTTTAATTAATATTCATGTTATAATTAAATGGTATAAAATTAGAGGAGAAAAAATGTTTAGAAAAATTGTAAAAGAAGACTATAATGAATTTCTTGGAATGGGTGAAGCATTTTATAAATCAAGTGCATTAGAAATTCCATTGGAAGATGAAGTTATTGTAAGTACTTTTAATCATATAGTGAGTAATAGTCCTTATATATCAGGTTACATGATAGAAAAAGATGGTGTTATTGCAGGTTTTGCGACAATATCATTTGCTTTTTCAACTGAGTTTGGTGGTAAGTTATTATTGTTTGAAGATTTATTCATTAAAGATGAATTTCAAGGTTTAGGTTTAGGTTCGAAAACTTTTAAGTTTTTAGAAGACACTTACAAAGATGAAGTAGTAGCAATTAAACTTGAAGTTTCGCAAGTTAATAAAAGAGCAAGAAAGTTGTATTTATCATTAGGATATAGAATTAATGACTATGTTTCAATGATAAAAGTGATGTAATTATGGAAAATAAATTAGTAATTCATTTAAATGAAGAATCTAAATGGGGTATGATGTTTTCTAATGTTTCAAACTTTATTAAAGAAGTTAAAGACGAAGCTTATCAATTACATATAGTAATTAATGGTCCAGCTGTTAGTGGAGTATTAAATCAACAAATTTTAGATTTAATTAATGAGTATGAATCGAATATGGTTGTATTTAAAGTTTGTAATAACTCTTTGATAGGTAGAAATATTAGTAGAACACAAGTTCAAAGTAATATAGTTATAGTTGAAACAAGTGTTTTTGAAATTATGAAGTTACAACAACAAGGATTTGCATACTTAAAATTGTGAGGGTTGATTATTAGTGATATATCATATATTAGCTTTATTATTATTTTTATTTATGATAGGATTATCATATTGTAGTTTGAAAAAGAAAATGTTTAATAATGATTTATTAATAAACTTATTAGCTATATTTTTAATTAGTTATAAGGCTATTGAATTATTTGTTGAAGTAGTAGTATTAAAACATTATGGAAGATATCCAGTTGAGTATTCAACGATCTTTTATTTCTTTTTCCCAATAGTAATTTTATTTAGAGGCAAAATACTATATGGATCAGCATCAACTGGTGCATTTATATCTGGACTAGGATATTTAATAACTATTATTTTTAATATAAGCAATATGTTAGAGATGCAAATAGCTATTAATAATCTTCATGGTTTTTTAATAGGAATGTTGAGTCATTGTATATTATTCTATTTATCAATCTTAATGTTAGCTAGATACAAGTTTAATTATAAAAAGGAAGTTTTAATTAGTAATTTGATATCAATTGTAATATTAACACATGCAGAAATTATGGCAAATATTATTGATTTTACTGAATATAATTTATTTGTATATATGTTAAATAATGCGGAGATATTACCTTTTTTCCAAAATAAAGGTATTGTGTATACAGGAATATATTTTATAATAGCAGCAGCAGTATATAATACAATAGTCATTGGTTTCTATTATTTAAATAATTATTTATATAATAATTTTCAAACTAATGAAGAAGTGTTAGTTTTAAAGACCCAAAATATCTAAAAATGCCTATCTAAACACCGAATTAAGTGAAATAATGTGACTTAATTTGGTGTTTTTTCTATTTTATCTAACATGGTGAGATAAAACTTGCAATAGTTATCTAACAGTGTTAGAATAGTTCTATTATGTAAAAAGGTGATGAAAATGAACAATAGTGATTTATTTAATGAGTTTCTGCAATTGCTCTTTGATGTAGCCAAAAATAGAGTTCAAAAGAAGTTTTCAAACCATATGTCAGGTGCAAACTTAATTTTAGCTTATTTGTTAAGAAATGAAGCAAATGATATAACTCCAGGTATTATAAGTAATGATTTACATGTTTCAACTGCACGTGTTGCTACAGCATTAAACATGTTAGAGTCAAAAGGTTATATTGAAAGATTAGTAGATCCAAGTGATAAACGTAGTTTTCTAATTAAATATACTAAAGCAGGTAAGAAAATTGCACTATTACATAAGGATAAAATTATGCAGGGGATTAATGAGATGTTTGAATATTTAGGTACTAATGATTCAGAGCATTTTATTAGAATATTTTCAAAGATGCGTGATTTTATGGAAGAAAAAAACATGGAGGAAAAGACACAATGTTAAAAATGTTTAAACATTTAAAAACAAAAGAATGGTTCTCAATCTTTATTAGTTTAGGATTGATTATATTTCAAGTTTGGTTAGATTTTACGATGTTAGATTATTCTGGTACATTAATACGTTTGGTTCAAAACCAAGGTAGTACATCAGAAATGTGGTACAACGGTGGTATGATGTTGTTATCAGCGTTTGGTAGCTTATCATCAGCGGTAGTAGTTGGTTTCTTAATGGCAAGAACTGCAGCAAGATTTGCTGAGGGATTAAGATTTAATATGTTTGAAAAGATTGATTCATTTTCTACAGATGAAATTAATCAATTTTCAACATCAAGTTTAATTACTAGAACGACTAATGACGTTAGTCAAGTACAAATCTTTATTACAATGGGGTCCCAATTATTAATTAAAGCACCTATCTTAGCTATTTGGTCTATCATTAAAATTTATTCAAAAGGAATAGAATGGACAATTGCTGTTGCAATTGCTATCATTTTAATTACAGTATTAATTGGAATAATTTTATTAGTAGTTATGCCTAAGTTTAAAAAAGTGCAAAAGATTACTGACGATTTAACAAGTGTAACAAGAGAAAACTTAACTGGAGTTAGAGTAGTAAGAGCGTATAACGCTGAAGAGTATCAAGCAGAAAAATTTAAAAAAGTTAATAATACATTAACTAAAAATAACTTATTTACTTCACGTGGAATGTCAGTAATGATGCCTACGATGAATGCAATTTTGAGTTTATTATCTTTATCTGTATATATAATTGGTGCTATTTTAATAGTTAAAGCTAATGGATTTGAAGAACAAGTAGATTTATTTGCGAATATGACAGTATTTATTCAATACGCAATGCAATTAGTTATGGCTTATATGATGTTAGTAATGGTGTTTTTCTTATTGCCAAGAAGCACAGTATCAGCAAAACGTATTAATGAAGTATTAGATACTATTCCTTCTATTCAAGATGGGATAGATCCTATTGTTGAAGAAGTTGTTGAAGGTATGGTTGAATTTAATAACGTGAGTTTTAAATATCCTGATGCTGAAGAGTATATTTTAAAAGATATTTCGTTTAAAGCACAAAAAGGACAAACTATTGCATTTATTGGTTCAACTGGTAGTGGTAAATCTACGTTAATTAACTTAGTACCTCGTTTTTATGATGTTAGTGAAGGTGAAGTACTTATTAATAATGTTGATGTTAGAGATTATAAAAACGAAACATTAAATAACTTATTAGGATATGTTCCTCAAAAAGCAGTATTATTTAAAGGAACAATTCGATCAAATATACTATATGGTAGCAATGGTGAAGAAGATAGAACTGATGATGATGTTTGGAAAGCATTAGAAATTGCTCAAGGTTTAGATTTTGTTAAAGGAACAGAAAACGGACTAGATCATGAAATTGCTCAAAGTGGAACAAATTTATCTGGTGGTCAAAAACAAAGGGTTGCAATTGCTAGAGCGGTTGCAAGAAAACCTGAAATATTCATTTTTGATGATAGTTTTTCAGCATTAGATTATAAAACTGATCAAGTATTAAGAGAACAGCTTAAAAAACATACAAGTGGGGCAACAAGTCTAATTGTGGCTCAAAGAATTGGGACTATTATTGATGCTGACCAAATTATTGTTTTAGACAAAGGTCGTATCGTTGGTCATGGGAAACATAGAGAATTACTAAAAACATGTGATGTTTATAAGGAGATTGCTATGTCTCAGTTAAGTGAGGAGGAATTAGCATGAAACCAAATAAAAATCAAGCATCTACTGGAAAAGCTAAAAACTTCAAAGAAGCAATGTTAAAAATTGTTAAGTATTCAAAAACTTATTATCCTTTAATTATTGTTTCATTAATAGCAGTAGTAGGAGCAACAGTAATTAGTGTTGCAACACCAACATTTATTGGTAGAATTAGTGATATGATTTCGAATTATATTAATCCTTTAATACCTTTTGAGGGGGAATTAATTTCAGAAAGATTCATTGCAACAATTATTGTATTAGTAGTATTTTACTTAGTATCAATGTTATTGAATATGGCTCAAAACTATATGATGTCAACATATACTCAAAAATTATCAAATGATTTAAGAGGAGATTTATCTGAAAAGATTAACGTTTTACCACTTAAATATTTTGATAGTACAAGTCATGGTGATACATTATCTAGATTTACAAATGATGTTGATATTGTAGGACAAACATTAAATCAAGGGGTAGCAACATTTGTTGGAGCAATAGTTATGTTAGTTGGTTCAATCATTATGATGTTTGTTACTAACTGGATCTTAGCTTTAACAGCTATGACTGCTAGTTTAATAGGATTTGTATTAATCGGACTTATTATGTCTCGTTCACAAAAATACTTTATCGCTCAACAAGAGGGATTAGGTGATGTTAACGGGTTTATTGAAGAAGTTTACACTAACCATAACGTTGTAAGAGCATATAACGCAAGTGGACAAACAACAGCTGATTTTAATGAGTTAAATGGCAAGTTACGTGCTAGTGCATGGAAGTCACAATTCTTCTCTGGAATGATGATGCCATTAATGGGGTTTGTTGGTAACTTAGGTTATATCTCGGTATTATTAGTTGGTGCAATATTACTTAGAGGCGGTAACATCACTGGTTTTGGTATTATTGCATCGTTCTTAATTTATGTTAGATTATTTACTAACCCATTATCACAAATTGCACAAGCAACTTCAAACTTCCAAAGAACAGCTGCTTCAGCAGAACGTGTATTTGATTTCTTAGATGAAGTTGAATTAGAAGATGAATCAAATAAAACATTAATGATAACTGATCCAAAGGGTGATGTTTCATTTGAAAATGTTAGATTTGGATATAATGAAGATAAGATCATTATTAATGATTTTACTGCTAATATTAAAGCAGGACAAAAAGTTGCAATAGTAGGACCGACTGGTGCTGGTAAAACAACAATGGTCAACTTATTAATGCGTTTCTATGAAATTAATAGTGGATCAATTAAAATTGATGGTACAAATATTCAAGAAGTAACAAGAGAAAACCTTCATGACCAATTTTGTATGGTATTACAAGATACATGGCTCTTTGGTGGAACAATGTTAGAGAACATTATTTATAGTGAAGAAAATGTTAGTCGTGAAGATGTGATTGCTGCATCAAAAAAATTAGGTTTAGATCACTTTGTAAGAACTATGCCAGATGGGTATGATACAATTCTTTCAGATAAATCAAGCTTATCGGAAGGACAAAAACAATTAATTACAATTGCTAGAGCAATGATTAAAAATGCTCCATTATTAATTCTTGATGAAGCTACTTCATCAGTTGATACTAGAACAGAAGTAATTATTCAAAAAGCAATGGATGAGTTAATGAAAGATAGAACAAGCTTTGTTATTGCTCACCGCTTATCAACAATTAAAAATGCCGATGTTATTTTAGTAATGCGTGATGGTGATATTGTTGAATCAGGTAATCATGATGAATTATTGTTACAAGATGGGTTCTATGCAGAACTTTACAATAGCCAGTTTGACGAAGGCGAAGAATAAAAATTAATTTACAGTCATAACTTAAAAGAGTTATGACTGTTTCTTATTTATTGGATTATTTGTTAATATATTATATAAATGATAATCTATTAGTATTAAGTTTCATAAAGGAACATTCAATGGACTATAAAGATGTCGAAGAGATAAGAATTAAGTTAAAACATGAAAAAAGTACATATAAAAAAACAATTTTATTAACAACTATAATAACTATTGTTCTTTTTGTCATCATTACTTATATCGGTATCGCTAGAAATTACATAGTTTTAACTGTATTTTCAGCAATAGTATTAATAATTTCTATAATATTGATTACTAAATTGATTTCAAATATTATTAAATTAAAAG
>DATFIG010000037.1:0-4372 GCA_035270345.1 Haploplasma sp. | reverse complement strand
AAAATAGGAGGGTTTACAAATGAAAATGACGTTACGTTGGTTTGGTAAAGACCATGACTCAGTTACATTAGAACAAATAAGACAAATTCCTGGAGTTACAGGAGTTATTACGACTTTATACGACACAAAACCAGGTGAGGTTTGGTCAGTAGAAGCAATTGCTAAACTTAAAAAAGAAGTTGAAGATGCAGGTTTATTAATTGAAGGTATTGAAAGTGTTAATATTCACGACGCTATTAAAATTGGTAGTGCAGATCGTGATATGTATATTGACAATTATATTCAAACTTTAGAAAACTTAGCTGCTAATGACATTAGATTAGTTTGTTACAACTTCATGCCAGTGTTTGACTGGACTCGTTCAGACTTAGCTAAAGATCGTCCTGATGGATCTAACGTATTATCTTATGATCAAGAATTAATTGATAAAATTGATCCAAATAATATGTTCCAAGCTATTACAGAAAAATCTCATGGATTTGTTATGCCAGGTTGGGAACCAGAAAGAATGGACCAAATTAAATCATTATTTGAAGCGTACAAAGATGTTGATGCTGAAAAATTATTTGATAACTTAGTTTATTTCTTAAATAGAATTATGCCTACTTGTGATAAACACAACATTGATATGGCAATTCACCCAGATGACCCATCATGGCCAGTATTTGGTTTAGCAAGAATTATCAACGGTGAAGAAAACATTATTAAATTAATGAAAGCAGTAGATAACCCACACAATGGTGTTACTTTCTGTTCGGGTTCATTCGGATCTAATCCAAAAAACAATTTAGTTGATATTATTCACGCTTTAGAAGGTAGAATTCATTTCGCTCACATTAGAAACATTGTATACTTAGGTGAAAAGAAATTTGATGAAGCAGCACACTTATCTTCAGATGGTTCATTAGATATGCATGCTATTTTAAAAGCATTACACGATACAGGATTTACTGGGCCAATGAGACCAGACCATGGTCGTGCAGTATGGGGAGAAATCTCAATGCCAGGTTACGGTTTATATGACCGCGCTATGGGAGCAACATATTTAAACGGTTTATGGGAAGCAATTACTAAGTCTTCAAAATAAGGAGTTTATAATGAAATTAAATTTAAAGGATCTAAACAATCCACAATATAAAGAACATAACTATAACTTGCCGCAGTACGATATTTTAGAAATGCGTGCTAACACTAAAGTAAATCCTGAATGGATTCACTTTGGTGCAGGTAATATATTTAGAGCCTATCCAGCAAAATTACACCAATTTTTATTAAACAAAGGTTTAACTAAAACAGGTATTATTGTTGCTGAAGGATTTGACTATGAAATTATAGATAAAGTATTTACACCATATGATTTACTTACGTTATCTGTAATCTTAAAAGCTGATGGTACAATTGAAAAAGAAGTAATTGCATCTATGGCAGAAGCTTTAAAATTTGATCCATCATTTGATAATGATTTTGCAAGAATAGTTGAAGTGTTTCAAAATAAGTCACTTCAAATTGCATCATTTACAATTACAGAAAAAGGCTATGAATTACAAAATAGTAACAAAGAGTACTTCGCTAATGTATTAGAAGACTTTAAAGATGGAACTAAAAATCCAACTAGTTACTTAGGTAAAGTAGCGTATTTATTACTAAAAAGATTTGAAGCTAATAAAGCACCATTAACTCTTGTTAGTATGGATAACTATTCTCATAACGGAACTAAACTTAAAAATTCTATTTTAGATATCGCTAACCATTGGTTAGATAATGGTTTAGTAACGCCAGAATATATTACATATTTAAATAATGATGTATCTTATCCTTGGTCAATGATTGATAAAATTACTCCTAGACCAGATGCGCTAGTAGCTGATTTACTTGCAAAAGATGGTTTTGAAGACCATAATGCATTTGTTACTGCAAGAAACACTTATGTTGCTCCTTTTGTTAATGCTGAAGAAGCTGAGTATTTAGTAATTGAAGATAACTTTAAAAATGGTCGCCCGCCTTTAGATAAAGAAGGGGTTATCTTTACATCTCAAGATACTGTAGACAAAGTAGAAAAAATGAAAGTATGTACTTGTTTGAATCCATTACACACTGGACTTGCTATTTATGGTTGTTTATTAGGATATGAAAAAATATCAGAACAAATGAAAGATGAAACTTTAGTTAAAATGACTGAAGCGATTGGATATAAAGAGGGATTGCCTGTAGTAGTTGATCCAGGTATTATTAATCCGAAAGAATTTATTGATGAAGTAATTAATGTTAGATTACCAAATCCATTTATGCCTGATACACCACAAAGAATCGCAACGGATACTTCTCAAAAATTATCAATTAGATTTGGTGAAACAATTAAAGAATATCAAAAGTTAAATAAAGTTAATGATTTAGTAGTTATACCATTAGTTCTAGCTGGATGGATTAAATATTTAATGGGATTAAATGATGATGGAGTTAAGTTTGAAGTAAGTTCTGACCCATTATTTAATGAAGTATACCCATTTGTTGAAAATTTAAAACTTGGTGATAGTGTAACAACTGATGAGTTAAAAGACTTACTTAAAAATAAAGCAATTTTCGGGGTTGATTTGTTTGAAGTAGGATTAGCTGATTTAGTAGTTAGTTATTTCAATGAATTAAATAAAGAAAAAGGTTCAATTAGAACAACTTTAAATAAATACGTATAAGACTTAAGAAGCACTATTTTAGTGCTTCTTTGTTTTACGCAGAGGAAATGTAAAATTAGTTTGGAAAAACAAACAATATTTATTATAATTAAAGTATATAGACTATAAGAGGAAGATATTATGAATGTTGTTAAATTAAATAACCCACGTGTATGGAGAACATATACAGGCGGTAAATCGATCGATGAATTTCATGGAAAAGAAGGAATAGACAATCACTACCCTGAGGAATGGATTATGTCTACAACTCAAGCAATCAATCCAAATAATCCCGTAGTAGAAGGATTAAGTGTTATTGATAATAGTCAAGTTACATTAAAAGAGTTTATTGAAAGTGATCCTATTAATGCACTAGGAAAAAAATTTGTAGAAAGATTTGGGGTTAATACATCAGTACTAGTTAAGTTTATCGACTCTTTGGAGAGACTAACACTACAAGTACATCCTTCTAAAGAAGATGCGATGAAGTATTTCAATTCTTTTTATGGTAAAAGTGAATCATGGTATTTTTTAGAAGGTAGAACCGTGGATGGTATAAAACCATATGTTTACTTAGGGTTTAAAGAAGGTGTAACTAAAGAGCACTGGATAGATTTGTTTAATAAACAGGATATAGATGGTATGCTTAACTGTTTAAATAAAATTGATGTCAACAAAGGTGATTGTTACTTTATAGAAGGTGGTATTCCACATGCAATAGGTAGCGGTTGTTTTTTAATTGAAATCCAAGAGCCGACTGACTATACACTAAGGGTAGAAAAGACGACACCGGGCGGATTAACAATTGATGAACATTTAATTCATCAAGGTATTGGTTATGAAAATATGTTTAAATTATTTAATTACCAAAACTTTTCTAAAGAAGATATTAAAAATAAATACAAGGTAGAAAAAACAATTATTAATGAAAATAAAACAAATATAATTGGATATGATCGCACTGATTACTTCAAGATGAATGAACTACATATCAAAGAAGAAGTTAGTATTAACGATGAAGAGTTTTATGGTTTAGTTATATTAGAAGGTTCAGGTAAAATTATTTTTAAAAATGTAGAATTAACTTATGAGAAAGGAAATCAATTCTTTATTCCTTGTAGTGTAAAAGATTTGATTGTAAAACCGACTAAAGAAAGTAAGATGATTCAAGCTTTTGGTCCGAAGATATAAAAGAATAGGTGATTTTTATTAAAAAAGATAAAAAAGAAGCTTTAACAATTTATGACATTGCTGAGCTTGCTGGTGTTTCAAAAACAACAATATCGAGATATATTAATGGCAAGTTTGAATATATGTCTGTTAAAACTAGAGAAAAAATTGAACGCATCATTAAAGAACAAAACTTTATCCCAAATAAAAGTGCTGTTAGTTTAAATACAAGAAAGTCTAAACTGATTGCCTTTATTTTGTCAGATATTGAGAATGCTTTCGCAGCTCCAACAATTAAAGCTATGAATGCTTTATTAGTAAAAACCAACTATAATATGATCGTTAGTTCATCTAATAATTCATCTGAACAAGAAAGAATATTAATTGAGTCCGCTTTAAAACAAGATGTTGACGGTATTTTTATTAATGCTGTAGATTATAATGTTAACAATTTTTCTGATTTAGAAATAGATGTGCCTGTTATTTTAATTGATAGAAAAATAAATAACTATTATACGGACTTTGTAGGCTCT
>DATFIG010000036.1:0-2816 GCA_035270345.1 Haploplasma sp. | reverse complement strand
ATTAACAATTCATAACTTAGAAAAACAAGGTAATTACCCTAAAATATATGAAAAATATTTTACAAAGAAAAACTTTACTTATTTACATTTAGATAATATTAACTTTTTAAAAACAGGAATAATGAGAGCTAACCAAATAAATACTGTAAGTAAAACATACAAGGAAGAAATACTAACTAAATTTTATGGTTTTTCTTTAGATGGTGCATTAAAATCGCGTCAAAATAATTTGCACGGTATTCAAAATGGTATTGACTTTGATTTATACAATCCTAATATGGATGGATATATTTATCAACAATATGATATTAAGAATTTTAAAAAAGGTAAATTAAACAATAAAACTAACTTAATTAAATCAATTGGTTTTAAAGATCCAAATAAGATGGTTGTTAGTTTCATTAGTAGATTTGCTAATGAAAAAGGAATTCATTTAATTATGGAATCTATTGATAAGTATTTAGAAAATGATCAAATCTACTTCTTAGTTATTGGAGAAGGTGACTTTCAGTTTGAAGACTACTTTAAAACACTAAGTGATAAATATCCAAACAACTGTTACTTTGTAAAAGGACATAATCAAGAAATTAGTCAAAACTTTTATGCTGCAAGTGACATTATTTTAATGCCAAGTCTTTATGAGGCTTCTGGACTAAATCAATTGATTGCTCTTCGTTATGGAACACTTCCAATTGTAAGACAAACTGGTGGATTAACAGATACCGTAATTGCTTATAATAAAGAAACAAAGACAGGATATGGTTTTGTATTTGAAAACTTTGATGATGAAGAACTTAGTCAAGCTATTGATCTAAGTTTAGATACTTATCTAAATGACCAAGATAGTTTTAATCAAATGATTAAAAACGGAATGGAACTAAATAATAGTATTGATAAAATGGCTTTAGCCTATCAAGATTTATATAAATTAACAATCAAATAAAAAAAAGTCATTATATAATGACCTTTCCAACAATAAGACTAATTATTTAGTCTTATTTTTTTATATTTGACTTAATCTTTCATTAACTTCTTCTAATGATAATCTATGTTCTAATACATATCTATTTCTTGGGTGAACACGACACTCATCACTACAAGCTCTTAAATATTTATCTTCTGTTTCTTTAGAAATTATAATTTGTTTATTACAATCTGGATTTGCACAGTTTACATATCTTTCGCATGGTTCATTAGTGAAATAGTCTTTACCAACTACAGTCGGAGCTACACGATTAATTGGAACTCCTAGTCTTTCATCAAACACATACATTTGACCATCCCATAAAGTTCCTTGTGTAACTTCATTTGTGCCGTAAGTGTGAATTCCACCTTCCAATTGATTAACATCTTCAAATCCTTCACGTTTTAACCAACCTGAAAATTTTTCACATCTAACTCCACCAGTACAATAAGTTAAGATTTTTTTACCTTGAAATTGTTCTTTGTTTTCTCTAATCCAATTTGGTAATTGTCTAAAGTTTCTAATTTCTGGTTTAACAGCATTTCTGAAATGACCTAAATCATATTCATAATCATTTCTTGCGTCGATAATTACTGTATTTGGATCATTCATTGCTTCTAACCATTCTTCCGGTTTTAAGTAATTACCTGTTAGTTCGTTTGGGTTTATATCGTCTTCTAAACTAAAGTTAACGATTTCTCCACGAGTTCTTACATGCATTTTAGCAAAAGCATGTCCTCCAGCATCATCCATTTTAAATAGCATATCGCTGAATCTTGAATCTTCTTTTATATCTTTCATATATTGTTCAGTTTGTTCAATTGTACCTGATAAAGTTCCATTTATACCTTCAGTTGAAACTAAAATTCTTCCTTTAATTCCTAAGTCATTACAGTATGTTAAATGTTGTGCTGTAAATTCCTCAGGGTTATCAATTGTTACATACTTATAAAAAAGCAATACACGATAATTTGCAGTATTATTCATTGTTATTATTCCTCCTATACAACGTATAGTATTTATAATAGCAAAGTTAACTTTTAATTACCTTTTATTTGCTTATATATCTAACAGTTTAGCTGCTTCTTTGTCTAAATATATTTGAATATTAGGGTGAATTCTTAAAATTGATGATGGTATATTAGTTGTAATTACACCTTCAATTGTATCTTTAATAGCTTGTGCTTTCTTTGGACCAGTAGCAACCAAAATAATTCTTTTGGCGTTTAAAATACTTCCTATCCCCATAGTTAAAGCCTGTGTAGGAACTTCATCCAAATCACTAAAAAACCTTGAATTAGCCATTCTAGTGTCTTCTGTAAGTTCAACTAATGATGTTTTCGAATCAAAGCTTGATCCAGGTTCATTAAAAGCAATATGAGAGTTAGGACCTATTCCTAACAACTGTAAATCGATTTGATTGTCTTTTAATAGTTGATCATAATTAGCTAGTTCTAAACTGAAATTTGTTGTCACACCATTTGGAATAAAAGTATTATCTAAATTAATATCCAAATGTTTAAATAATGATTCCTTCATAAAATATGCATAACTTTGTGGATGCTCTTTATCTAATCCAACATATTCATCTAAATTGAATACTTTAACATCTTTATAAGATGTTTTATTTTCTAAATGATCTAGAATTAATCCTTTATACAATAACTCTGTTGTGCTCCCTGTCGCTAATCCTAAATTTATTTCAGGATTGTTTTTAATTTCTGTTAAAAATTCTTCTAATAATTTTTCATATAACAATTCAATTGTATCAAATACTAATACTTTCATAACTTTCCCCTTTTTAAACAAATTTTTCTTATTGTTAGTAATTATAGCACAAGCACAAATAATA
>DATFIG010000035.1:0-5744 GCA_035270345.1 Haploplasma sp. | reverse complement strand
TTATCACTCTAATCATTTCAAAGTATATAAAGTACTCTTTAAGCTATAATACTTTTATTGATGCTATAGTTAACAATGTCTTCGAAATAATTTTATTACTTTATATCAAATGATATAAAGTATTATCTAAATAAAAATTCCTTACTTAAACAACGCTTACTAAAAACTATCAATTGAAATCATTAGAACATTACAAACCAATCATAATATTAGTGTGTAAAAAATAAAAACAATCAAGTAATTTATGTAATTACTTGATTGTTAAATGCATTTTATTTATTTTACTATTTGTTATTAAAAGTGGTTCTAATGTTTCAAATAATAGGATGCTGATAAGTATGATAATGAAAACATTTCCTTCATCTAATGATATCATTGCTAAGTGAGCTAAGTATATTTCAAAACTACTTTTTGTGATAACTGCAAATGGGGTAAAACTACTTAAACTAATTTGTTTACCATACTTCTTAAATTCAATGTAACTGAAAATTGTTTTAAGAATAATCATAGCAACTATATATACTATTAGGAATATCCCTGGTCTTCCAAATAAACTTGAGAAGTCTAGTTCCATTCCGACTATAACAAAGAATACTGTTAATAGTGGTGGAATAAAATTGTGGATAACTTCTACTTGATGATGGTTATCTTCTCTTGGAATTAAGTTTCCAAAAACTGTACCAGCAACAAATGTTACAACATATTGGGATATATAATATTTTTCAAATAATTGTGTTTCTCCTAATAACATATAACCAGTTATTAACATAATAACAATTGAGATAACAAAGAATATATAAGCATTGTCTCTTTTTTGACTACTATTTAGTTTACTTATTATATGTCTATTTACTAAATATAATATGAAACCAACAAGCGAACCTATTATGATCGTAATAACTAAACCTAATAAAGCATCTAGAGTATCAATTAATGTTATGTTACCAGGTTGGTTTGTTATTGAAAATACAATGAAGAAATATGCAATAGCAATTATATTATCAAAGGATATCATTCTCGATAATCCCCTTGTTATACGTTTACTCTTATCATAGCTATCAAATAACTCAATTAAGGCTATTGGTGCAGTTGCTGCAGTAATGGCCCCTATTAATATTGCAAATTTAACGTCTTTCATTATTAGAAGTCCTAATAAGGTAAACACTATAACAAATGCTGCTTGTAAAGCAACTAATTTGCCGAACTTAAGCTTTGGCTTGTCTTCTTCATTAATCATCTCAGAACCAATCGAAAAGGCTTCTAAACCTAATGCTATCGATATAACAATACCAAACGAACTAATTAACTGGTGGGTAAAGTCTTCCATTTTAAGAATTGTATTTAATACAAACTTAATAATAACACCCGCAAAGATAATTCCTACTAGATCTGGTAGATTTATCTTTCTAAATAATGCCCCTACAATGTGGCCAAATAACATCATCGCTCCAAGGATGAAGATTAACTCAACACTTGTTAGACTAGTCATTTTAATTAGTATGCTTTAGCAAATACTACTGTCATTGTCGCAGGTTTATTTGTAACTGGACAAATTTCAGTAATTAGATCTTCTTCAACAATAGCACGTGCTGTTGCGGTTGTATCTTCTTTAATAATTTCTTCAGCTTCTTCACCAGAAATACTTACTTTAACATAGCCACCTAATTCTAAGTGTTCTTTAAACTCATCATATGTCTTAGCTACTCTTGTATTACTATTAACATGGTTTAATGCTTTTTCATACATCTCATCATGCATTTTAGCTAATATTGTTGGAATAAATGTTGATACTTCTGCTAAATTAACTGTGAATTTTTCACGATCGTTACGTTTAACAATTGTCACAGTTCCGTTTTCTAAATCTCTTGGACCTACTTCAACTCTTAAAGGTACACCTTTCATTTCATGTTCACTAAATTTCCACCCTGGTGATTTATTTGAATCATCTAACTTAGTTCTAAAACCTGCTTCATTTAATTCATTGTATAAATCATTAGTTGCGTTAATAACTTCTTCTTTTTTACCTTGAATTGGAATAATAACAACTTGTGTTGGTGCTAAATATGGTGGTAATACTAATCCTTCATCATCACCGTGAACCATAATAACAGCTCCAATTAAACGTGTAGATACTCCCCATGATGTTTGATGAACGAAGTCAATTTTTGATTCTTTATTTTGGAACTTAATATCAAACGCATGTGCAAATTCTTGTCCAAAGTAATGACTTGTTCCAGATTGTAGAGCTTTACCATCGTGCATTAACGCTTCAATTGTATAAGTATCAATTGCTCCAGCAAACTTTTCACGTTCTGTTTTTCTACCTGTAACAAAAGGTATAGCTAATAAGTCTTTACCTAAGTCTTTATAAATTTCTAATATATCTAAAGTTTCTTTAACTGCTTCTTCTTTTGTACTATGAGCAGTATGACCTTCTTGCCATAAGAACTCTTTTCCTCTTAAGAATGGACGAGTTGTTTTTTCCCATCTTACAACGCTACACCATTGGTTATATTTCTTTGGTAAATCACGATGTGATTCAATAATTTTCGCATAATGAGTTGCAAATAAAACTTCAGATGTTGGTCTAATAATTAATCTTTCACTTAAATCTTCATGACCTGTTGTTGTAATCATTGCTGTTTCAGGAGCAAAACCTTCAACATGGTCTTTTTCCTTTTGGAATAATGACTCTGGTATTACCATTGGCATATACACATTTTCATGTCCTGTTTTTTTGAATCTATTATCTAAATACTTTTGAATACCTTCCCAAATTGCGTATCCTAGTGGGCGGTAAATAATAAATCCCGCAACGTCACTATAATCCATTAATTCAGCTTTAACACATAGATCTGTATACCATCTCGCAAAATCAACGTCACGTGATGTAATTGAATCTACTAATTTTTTATTACTCATTTAATTCACCTTCTACTAATATTGTTTGTGTTTCTGTAAATATTACTTTTTTATCACGATATAATAATCCTAAAGCACGTTTAAAAGCTTTACGACTCATGTCAAAAAACATTTCAATATCTCTTGCACTACTTTTTGCAGTAAGATTTAATGTTTTATTATATCTTAAATATTCCATGATTATTTCTGCATCATCGAATCTTAATTCTTCTTTTTGTTTGATCATTGAACCTGTATATCCACGATCATTATGGTTAGTTACTGTTACACTAACTTTTTCACCTAAACGGTAAGCTCCACGTAACATTGAATTGTGAACGAAAATCTTATCAAAGTCTTCACTAATTAAATTTAGTCCTTGTGCTCCTATTACTTGTACGTAAAAATCTTTTTGATCTCCAACATTTAATGCGTTTTTCTCTTCAAGCTCTGATGGTGCAACAATCTTAGCAACTAACTTACCTTTTACTTGTAATCTTACTAATATTTTGTCACCCACTTGGGGCCATTCAAAACGACTGATTGGTAAATCATCTTTTGATAAAAGTAAATCTTTGTTTATACCCATGTTTAAAAATACCCCTAAACTATTTAAGGTATCAACTACTTCTAAAACAGCTGGTTTTGAAACTGTAATTAATGATTCTTTTAAAGTTGCAGCTAATCTTCCTTTTTGGTCAAAATATAAAAATGCTGTAACTAATTCATTTGGTTGTAAATCCAAATAGTTAGACTCATTATTGTGGAGAAATATTTCTTCTCCATTAGTCTCTAACATAAATCCGATATCTGTTTTTCTTAATACTTTTAATTCATTCATTTCACCAATTTTTGGCATATATATCACCTACTAACTATTTTAACACATTTAGATTAAAAAAGAGCGCTTAATAAGCGCTCAAAACTCTAATTCTTGATTTATAATTTCATATCTCGAATTTAACAAACTAATGACTAGATTTGTTAAAGGTTCTATATCTTTATCTACTTTAAAACTCTCTAAAGCTCTGAAGTAAACATCTTTTTTATCAATTGGAATTGAAATAGGAATATATCCCGCTTTCATTAAATAATAATTTAATACAAGGCGTGTTAATCGACCATTAGCATCTAAAAACGGATATATTTTAGATATACTAGCCATTAAATAGATTCCTTTGTCAAAATCATCTAAATCTAAATCTTTAATACTATCAAATAATTTAGCCATACGATCATATACTTTAATATAATCTGGTGGTTGATGTGCTCCACCGATTATTTTAATGTTAACATTTCTGTAAACTCCACCAATAATAATGTCTTTTAATAAAATATCGTGAATATCTTTAACTTGTTCTTCAGTTAAATCACGGTTTCTTTTTAAAAGTTCTAATACTTTATTAAAAGCATCAACATGATTAATAATTTCTTTCTCATCTTTATCATTAGGATTCATAACCGTACCTATTTTTATAATCCTTCTAACATCGCTAAATGGTTTTTTATTATTTCCCTCTAAACTAACTGCATCATATGTATATGATACTAAAAAATCATCGTGTAATTTCTCTAGAACAACTGGATCTAGATCCTTCAAAAGAATTTCATAGTGCTTCTTGTTCACATTCAGTAAATCTTTTTGCATCTTAACACTCCTTATTTTTTATTTAATTCGTTAATTATTAGCCTTTATAAAAAAGAAGAAGGACACTCTAAAAAGAATGTCCTTATTTGACTTATAACAAATTATAGTTTAATTACGTTAGCCGCTTGTTGTCCGCGGTCTCCGTCTGTAACATCAAATTCTACTACGTCGCCTTCTGCAAGACTTTTGAACCCGTCAGTTTGAATTGCACTGAAGTGTACGAAAATGTCTTTGCCTTCATCTGATGAGATAAATCCGTAACCTTTATCAGCATCAAACCATTTTACTTTTCCTGTCATACCTTTACTCCTTTATATATCTATTGCGGTCTTGCCACTATTTGATTATACACTATAAAAGTTTAAATTACAATGTATATGAGTATTTTGTTGTGAATTGAACATTATATTGTATAATAATTGTATGCCCGCATAGTTTAGTGGTAGAACGCATGCATGGTAAGCATGAAGTGCAAATTCGATTTTTGCTGTGGGCACCATCATTAAAACACTAAAAACGATTGATTTAGCCATTATTTATTAAAAGGCTATTTTTTTTATATTACTTTTTAGTTAATATTTTGAATTAACTTAATTTTCGATATTTTCATCATCTTCTAGTGTAATTATTGTTTCATAACTAACAAAGGGAAGTTTAGTAAACAAATCACCATACATTTTATCTATATCAATGATTGGTGCCATAATGTCAAATTCCTTGAAGAACTGATCTTTATTAATTTCGAAATATTCGTCATTAATTGATAAATTTAATAAGTGTTCATACTGTTTTTCTAACATAATTATATCTACTTCTTTTAAATGTCTATTATTTGTTTTATTTATTAGTTCATAAATCTCATATGCTTTTTTCACATTTTTATTTTTATAATAATAAGCGGATATTAAATACGCAACTTCTCGACCATGTTTACTACTTGCCATCATACTTATATTAAAACCATCGATAAAATCATCTAACTCATAATTATCTTTTTCGTCTAACATACTTGATATGTAACCTGCTATTAAACCATAAGTGAAAATATTATATCTTGAAACATTATTTTCTTTAAAAAGGGTAACAATTCGTTCGTTTAGGTATTTTTCTGTTTCATCACCAGCAATTAACGAAAACTCATTATATTGATTAATTTGTGCCAAAGCAAAAAGCTCTTCATTCTTCATTTTACGAT
>DATFIG010000034.1:0-4360 GCA_035270345.1 Haploplasma sp. | reverse complement strand
GTTGTGATCATGGTTATGTTATTTTAGAGGCTTTTAAAAAGGATTATATTAAAAAAGCTATTGCTAGTGATATTAATATTAAACCTTTAAAATCAGCTGAAAATAACTTAAAAGAATACCCAGTAGAATTTATTTTAGGAGATGGCTTTAAAAAAGTTACTAGTAGTTTTGATGGTGTTGTTATTGCTGGTATGGGTTCTAATTTAATTACAAATATTTTATTAGATGCACCAAGTGATAATAATATCAAATATATCTTACAAGGTAACAATAAATATGAGAATTTAAGATTATTTTTAAATGAAAACAATTATCAAATAATTGATGAAGAACTTATTTATGATAAGCATTATTACATTATTATTACTGCAATTAGAGGTAAACAAACACTTAGTACTGAAGATATTTACTTAGGACCTTTATTAAAGAACAAACTTAGTAGTTTAGATTATTATAAACATAGATATAACCATCTAAAATCAATTAGTAATGAAAATAAGGGACAAAATGACAGAATTGAAAATAATATCTCATTATTAAGCAAAGCAATTGAGAATTTGGAAAAATAATGATAATATTATTAAAGAATTTATAGGAAAGATTTTTATAATCTTTCCTTTTGTATTTATAGAAGGGGGAATCAAAATGATACGAATACTTAAATACTTAAAACCTTACAAATGGTCAGTTGTCATGATTCTTGTTTTAGTAGTAATACGAGGAGTATTAGAATTAGCTTTACCAACTCTTATGTCTGGTATATTAGCTGATGGTTTAAATATAGGTAGTCAAAATCCAATTGTGTCTTTTGACATGATTTGGTATTATTCGGCACTAATGTTAGCGTCAATAGTAGTAATTATTATAGTAACGATTGTTAGTAGGTACTTTGAATCAAAAGTCTCTGCCGGTTTTTCTAAGGAGTTAAGAAAAACAGTATATGAAAAAATTGAATCTTTTTCTAAAGAAGAAATGGATGAATTTACTGTATCATCATTAATTACTAGGACAACTAATGATATACAGCAACTACAAGGGTATATTAATATCTTATTAGGTTGGATGTTTTTACAACCAATACTTGCAATTGGTGCAATTATTCAAGCAGTTAGACTAAACTTATCAATTGCATTTATTTTAATTGCTTCCTTAATATCATTAGTTATTATAATTACAGTAGTATTTTTAATTATTGTGCCACAGTTTATGAAAATGCAAAAAATGGTCGATAAGATGAATTTAGTGACTAGAGAAAATCTAACTGGTTTAAGAGTAGTAAGAGCTCATAATACTCAAAAATATCAGGAATTAAAGATTGATGAAGTTAACACTGATAACAAAAGACTAAATATCTTTGTTGGTCGTGTTAATGCGATTTTATGGCCTTCAATTGCCTTGTTAACTGGATTAACAAGTGTTGGTATTATTTACTTTTCAGGACGAGGTTTGGCGCTTGATTCATTTGCTAATTATGATGTTTCTAAAATGATTGCGATGCAACAATATAGTTCACGTGCAATTATGTCATTAATGTTTGTTTCAATGATCTTTATTATGGTTCCAAGAGCAAGAGTATCTGCTGATCGTATTTTAGCAGTTCTAGATTTAGAACCTAAAATTAAAGAATCAAGTAATCCTGTATTTATTAATAAAGAAGATATTAAAGGCGAAGTTAGATTTGAAGATGTCTCATTTATCTTTACTGGTGCAGAGCAACCAGTCTTATCAAACATTAACTTTACGGCCAAAGCTGGACAGACAACAGCATTTATTGGTTCAACTGGTAGTGGTAAATCTACTTTAATAAATTTAATACCAAAGTTTTTTGTACCTACAACAGGTAATATTTATATTGATGATAATGATATTAATGATTTATCATTTGAATCACTTTATAGTTTAATTGGATATGTTCCTCAACAAGGTGTTTTATTTAGTGGTACAATAGCTGATAATATTGCTTTTGGAAAAGGTAGTAGTTTAGAAACAATTGAAGAAAGTGCCAAGATTGCTCAAGCGAGTAATTTTATTGAGTCGTTTGATAAACAATATGATTCAGAAATAGCACAAGGTGGAACTAACGTTTCTGGTGGTCAAAGACAAAGGCTTTCAATTGCAAGAGCAATTAATAAACAACCAAAGATCTTTATTTTTGATGATAGTTTTTCTGCATTAGATTATCAAACTGATAAAGTATTAAGAAAAGCACTAGAAGATGTATCGGCAACTAAACTAATTGTTGCTCAAAGAATTAATACGATTATTAATGCTGATCAAATTATTGTTTTAAATAATGGTGAAATCGTTGGTATTGGTACTCATAAAGAATTATTAAAGAATTCTAGTGTTTATCAAGAAATTGCCTATTCACAATTAAGCGAGGAGGAACTTAACAATGAGTAAAAAAACTCCTACAAATATGAAGCGATTTAGTAAAGCCAATGATTTTAAAGGTACAATGTTAAAACTTAATGTATATTTAAAACCATATTACTTTAAAATAGCAATATCTGCCTTATTATCAGTAATAGGATCGTTATTAACTGTTTTAGGACCTTATATGATTGGTTTAATAACAACTCATGTTACAGATGGATTAGCAGACGGTATTCCAATCTTAAGTACTAACATTAAACTATTTGGTTTAAGTTTAAGTATGGCTGGTATAGCAATAGCGATCGTTTTTGTATATATCTTTGCTTCACTATTTAATTATTTACAAAACTTCTTATTAATAGGTATGACACAAAGTCTTACTTATGGAATGAGAAAAGATTTAACTGAAAAAATTAATCGTTTACCATTAAGATATTTTGATTCAGAACCATTTGGTGATGTTTTAAGTAAAGTTACTAATGATGTTGAAACTATTAATATGACTTTAAACCAAAGTCTATCGGAAATATTTAGAGGTATCACATTAATACTATCGATTATTATCATTATGTTTATTCTAAACTGGATCTTAGCTTTAATAGTACTTACAACAACTCTATTATCGTTCTTAGCAGCTAGATTCTTTGTTAAGAAGTCACAAGGTTATTTTAGGGTCCAAGCGAAGTATTACGGAGATTTAAACGGTCACATTGAAGAAATTTATTCAGGCCATAATGTTGTTAAAGTATTTGACTATCAAGATACTGCTAAAGAACAATTTAGTACAATTAATGATGAGTTATTTGAAAGTGCATTAAAATCACAGTTTATTTCTGGTATTATGATGCCTGTTCAATTTTTCTTTAGTAATATAGCTTATGTGCTAGTAGTATTAGTTGGTGCGTTATTATATATTTCAAGTGGAATGGATATTGGTTTAATCCCTACATTCTTCCAGTACACACGTCAAATTAACCAACCGGTTCAATCAGTTGGTAATATAGCAAATGTTCTCCAACAAACAGCTGCAGCTGCAGAACGTGTATTCAGTCTATTAGATGAGGAGGAAGAGAAACCTGAAAGATCTAATTTAGTAAAATTAGATAATATTAAAGGTGATGTTTCGTTTAAAGACGTTTATTTCAATTATTTACCTGAAGTACCAGTAATTAGAGGATTTAGTGCAGAAGTTAAAGCAGGCCAAACAGTCGCGATTGTAGGACCAACTGGAGCAGGTAAGACAACTATGGTAAACCTATTAATGCGTTTTTATGATATTGATAGGGGCAAGATATCAATAGATAACATTGATACCTTAGATATGTCTAAGGATGATGTAAGAAGTTTGTTTGCGATGGTACTTCAAGATACGTGGTTATTTGAAGGAACAATATTAGAAAACTTAACATATGGAACAAATGCAACACTAGAAGATGTCAAAAAGGCTGCTAAATCAAGCCAGGTTGACCATTTCATTGAATCATTAGCAGGAAGTTATAACTTCAAACTAAGTGAGTCTGGAACTAATATAAGCCAAGGACAACGACAATTACTAACCATTTGTCGTGCAATGATAAAAAATAGTCCAATGTTAATTTTAGATGAAGCAACATCTAACGTAGATACAAGAACAGAAATCTTGATCCAAGAAGCAATGGAAAATTTAATGAACGGACGAACAAGTTTTGTTATTGCTCATAGATTATCTACAATTAAAAATGCTGATGTTATCTTTGTAATGAAAGATGGAAATATTATTGAAACAGGGACTCATAATGAGTTAATTGACCAAAAAGGTTTTTATTCTAAGCTATATTTAAGTCAATTTGAAAATTAATTATTAGGCCTTCAAACAAGAAGGCCTAAAATCAACAAAAAATGCATTTTACTCTTTACATTTATTAATTTATGGTGTATACTTATATATGTTCGTAAAACAAATGTTCGAGTAGCTCAGCAGGATAGAGCAACGGCCTTCTAAGCC
>DATFIG010000033.1:0-4560 GCA_035270345.1 Haploplasma sp. | reverse complement strand
CAGAAGGTGGAGCATTCCGCCCACGTGGTATTTATATAAATCGTGGTAAAAATGTTGGTGTTCAAGGTGTTAGTGTTAAAAACACTCCATCATGGAACGTTCACCCAATATTTTCAGAAAATATGAAATTTATTGATATATATTTAGAAAGTCATAAAGACTCTCCAAATACAGATTACAAAATTAAAGTTGACGAATTTGTTTTTGATTTAAAAACTTTGAATGAAAGTGCAAGTATTAATGTTCGTGATTTTGGGGCAGTTGGTGATGGTAAGCATGATGATACAATGATGTTACAAGCTGCTATTAACTCAGTACCTAAAAATGGAACATTAATTATTCCGCAAGGAACTTACTATACACTACCATTATTTTTAAAGAGTGATATTACAATTGAACTTAAGAAAGGTGCTACTTTATTAGGTAACACAGATCGTAAATTATATCCAATCTTACCACCATTTGTTTATCATAATGATGGTACTAAGCAAGAATTAGGACACTGGGAAGGTGTTCCTCAACCAATTTTTGCATCAATTATTACAGGGTTATATATTGAAAACGTAAATATTATTGGTGAAGGTGTTATTGATGCTAACGCTAATAATTCTGACTGGTGGGATTTCCCAATTACACCAGAAGGTGGAGCATTCCGCCCACGTGGTATTTATATAAATCGTGGTAAAAATGTTGGTGTTCAAGGTGTTAGTGTTAAAAACACTCCATCATGGAACGTTCACCCAATATTTTCAGAAAATATGAAGTTTATTGATATCTATTTAGAAAGTCATAAAGACTCTCCAAATACAGATGGTTGTAATCCAGAGTCTTGTACTCATGTTGAAATCATTGGAGTTAAATTCTCTGTTGGTGACGACTGTATTGCAATTAAGAGTGGAAAAATGTATCCAGATATGAATAAACCAGTCCCAATGGTTGATTTAACAATTAGAAACTGTCATATGGCTTATGGTCATGGTGCAGTAGTTCTAGGAAGTGAAATGAGCGGTGGTATTAAAGATTTATATGTATCACGTTGCTTATTTGAACACACTGATCGTGGATTAAGAATTAAAACAAGACGTGGTCGTGGACGTGATTCAGTTGTTGATAATGTTAACTTTAGCAATATTTACATGGATCATGTATTAGCACCACTCACAATCAACATGTTCTATAACTGTGTTGATCCTGATAAACATTCGGAGTATGTATGGTCTAAAGAAGCATTACCAGTTGATGAAAGAACTCCTTTATTAGGAAACTTTACTTTCAAAGACATGGTTTGTGATAACGTACATGCAGCAGCTGGTTTCTTCTATGGTTTACCAGAAGAAACAATTAAGTCTGTAACAATCGATAATATTCATTTTACAATGGCGGAAGATGCACAAGCATTTAAACCAATTATGATGGATCACTTAGACAATACGACTAAACTTGGAATTGTAGCTCATAACGTAGACAAGTTAACTATTACTAACTCTACTGTTAAAGGACAATTGGGTGAAGAAGTAGTTATGTCAGGTGTTAAAGATTACACTAGAAATTAAAATAAAAAGCATAAGTAATAGTTTTTACTTATGCTTTTATTACTAAATAGGAGGCGAAAATGAAGACATATAAGTTTAATGATGGAAATAAAATTCCGCAATTAGGACTAGGAACTTTTTTAAATACAGATGTAGATATTTTAAAAAACACATTGACTAAAGCATTCGAACTAGGATATCGTCATATTGATACTGCCCAAGGATACAATAATGAGGCGATCATTGGAGATATTATTAAAGATAGCGGCTTAAACATTAAAAATTTGTTTATTACAACAAAAATTAAATGTCATGAAACTCCTGAACAGTTAAAAATTAGTTTGGAAGAAAGTTTTTTAAATTTACAAACAGACTTTATTGATTTAGTATTAATTCACTGGCCAAGCCATGATTACAAACTTAATTATCAAACTTATCAAGTTTTAGAAGAATATAAAGATGAAGGTAAAATTGGTTCTATTGGAGTTTCAAATTTTACAATTGATCATTTAAAAGAACTTCTTAAAGTATGTAAATATAAACCTGTAATTAATCAAGTGGAATTACATCCAAACTTAACACAAGAGCCTATGCAAACATTTTTAAAACAAAATGATATTGCTATTGGTTCATATGGTCAGTTTATGAAAGGTCAAGTATTTGAAGGTTCTAACAAAGAAGTGTTAGAAAGAGTAGCTACTAAATATAATGCTACTATAGCCCAAATTGTAATAGCTTGGGGTTTAGCAAGAAATATTATAATGATACCGATGTCAACAAACGAAAAAAATTTAGAAACTAATCTATTAGCTAAAGATATAGTTTTAAATAAAGAAGATATAGATTTAATAAATGGGTTGAATAAGGGACGTCGTGTTTATACTGATCCAGAAAACAATAACATATTCATGAAGAGGTAAACAAAAATGGGAAATTCAGTAGATGTTAAATTAAATAAAAAGGATAGAGAAAGAAGAGATTCAATCTTAAATAAATCTTTATGGAAAGTCCTTTTTGCAATACTTGTACCAATTGCAATGTATAATTTTTTAACATTTTTATTTGGTGTATTTGATTTAAAAATTGTTTCAATGTTTCCAAATGATCCAAAAGATTCAGTAGCTTTTTTTGATGAAATAAAAAATGCTATTTCAGCATTCGGTGGAGGGTTTGCAGCCGGGGGAGCAGTAATTGTTGCTAACCTATATGGTGAAGGTAAAATCGATGAAGCTAGAAAAAATGCAGGTGTTGTTTTAATATTAACAACCATCATTAGTGTGGGATTAATTCTTTTGACAGTTGTAGGGGTTATACCTTTATTAAAACTAATAGGTTTTGATGCTAACATCATTAATGAAGGTTCAGGGTATTTCTATATCCAAGTTGCAACAACTGCACTAACCGCTATTAACGTCGTTTTTATTGGGCTCGAGAAGTCGAAAGGTAATACAAGGTCAATTTTCCTACTAAACATTGCTGTTGCAGTGATTAAAGTAGGTTTAACACTATTTGTAGTATTTGTTCTAAAGCTTCAAACTTTAGAATGGGTAGCAGCAACAACTTTGATAGCACAACTTGTATTAACGATAATAGCAATATTCTCGATGTTTAGTAAAAAGAATATTTTTAGAATCAATCTAAAAGATTTATCATTTAATAAACGATATATTAAACAAATGTTTATAATTTCGATACCAGTTATTTTCGGTAAATTCATTATGAGTTTCGGGAAAATTATTGTTAACTTATTTGCAACGATGTTTTATGGAGCTGAAGTTTTATCAGCACTAACTATTACATATAAAGCAAACCTTGGCTTTGGGGCTTTAGCAAACTCTGTTGAAGAAGCTGAAATGAGTATCATATCGCAAAACGTTGGAAATAAAAGTCCTAAAAGGGGATTTAAGACTGTAAAAATTGGTGTTATATATACTTTAATTATTACGATAGTAGGAGTTATTGTTATTACCTTACTTGCAGATCCTGCGGTTAAGTTCTTTATTAGTAAACCAACAACGAGTGATCCGGCACTTTGGGATATTTATTATCAAAAGGTTGCAATGGCTAAAACGATTCTTTCATATGAAAGATTTTCAATGCTTACTACTGCACTAATTGGAACTTTCTTAGGTGGATTTTATGGTTTTAGAATGACTAAAATATCATATGGAATAAACTTTGTAAGACTATTTATCTTTAGAATTCCAGTACTATTTATTTTATATTATGGATTTAGTGGAATTACGGGTCCAAATGCTATTGGTTTAACAATGTTAATTAGTAATACAGCAACTGCTTTATTAGTTGGAGGATTATTTATTAGTTATTATTTCCGTCACAAAAACACTCAATTTCAAGAGTTTTTAACTGTTGATAGTAATGGTTTATTGATAGAAGAATAAATAAGTATTAAGATAGTTACAAAACAAACTAAATACTATATAATAAAGGTAGTAATAATTAATCAAATTATTACTATCTTTACTTTATATAGTAAAATTTGATTTATAAGAAAAGGTGTTAATTTATGAAAAAAGTTTCAGTTAAAGAAGTTATTACTGATATGTATTTAGATGAAAATGTTTTCAAAACAAAACATATCTTTAAGCATGGTAAAAATATATTAGAAGTTTTATTTGTTGATAATACAGAATATGAAGAGTCTTTAAGAGACCAAAAGAAAGCAAGTCTTTATCTTTTTGACGAAAAAGGAAAAAGGCATGTTTTAATTACAACTAGAGTTGTCTATGAAAAAACATATAAAGACTTATTTCAACCAAAAATAATTTTGAAGAATTTAGAGTTTCATAGCAAGAAAAAAATAGCATTAAATATTGGTAGATATTCATTCATGCTATTTTGTTTAATGTTAATAATAGTTAATATTATTTTAATTTTCGAATTTGGATTTATGAGTATTGTTTATGTTCCAATTCTGTCAGTTTTATTAGCAATTGGATTTTTCATGTTAAACGGAAAAATCTTAGAAAAGAATTATGAAAAAATTCAAGAAGAGTTAGTTAAAGAG
>DATFIG010000032.1:0-2011 GCA_035270345.1 Haploplasma sp. | reverse complement strand
TTGTTTAATTGTAGTTTCAAGAATTAATTTTAAGTATGCATCTGATATTACAGTTATAATATTATGGATGTTAGCTGCATATATCGGTTATGTTGTATATGAACGCACTTTTAAAATAAAATGGTATAATTTAGCTATAATAGTAAATTCAGTTTTAATTGGTCTATTTATAAATTTTCTAGTTTATTAACCATTTAAAATAAATAATGCATATTTCACCTTTTTAAGATATCAGAATGGTATAATAAAATAAACGGCGTTCACTATGCTGAACGATTGATAAAATAGAAAGAGGTGCTTGTAATATGAGCAAAATCAACAATTTTTTAGATACATTGCCTAATCCAAATTCTTTTAATGAATTTGATATATATGAAAAATCATTAAATAAAGTAAATAATGATTTTATATTTGTTGCAAAACTAAGTGATGGCGATCACTTTGTTGTAACTGGAGAATTAAGTAACAAGTTTGAAGGTAAGAAAGAACTACATAATAATTTTAATTATGTTGTTGCTTTGCCAAACTATAATAATATGAAATTATTAAGAGAATTATTCCCGTTTACTAAACCAGTACCAGTATTAAGAGAAAAACGTTCTTTCGGTTTAGGAGATAGATTAGGTTTAGCAGGAGAAGGACATTTATTAGCTTTAGAAAAATATGATGCATATCCAATCCTTGCGCAGCAATCAATGCGTGAGCTTAGCTTAACTAATCGTAACTATCAAGATGTTTTAGATGCAGCAAGTTTAGCAGTGTTTAAAATGGGCTATACTCGTGGGTTTGGTGCTGATGGTGATCACTTAAAGACTGCAAAAGATATTAAATACGCTATTGATACTGGTTTTACAATGATTACATTAGATACTAGTGATTACATTAAAAATGATGTTAATTCAATGAGTGATGAAGAAGTATTAAATGCAGTAGAACTAACGAATTATGAAAAAGATTTATATTTAAATAAAACATTTAATGTTGGATCATATGATTTAACGTTTAATGAAGTTGATTTAAAACGAGCTGTATTAATTTATCGTGACTCAATTAATTATGCAACTAAGATTTATGAAGAATTTTTCAAGAATAATAATAATGTAGATTTTGAATTATCGATTGACGAAACAGCAACACCAACAGAACTAGTTCAACACTTTTATATCGCTAATGAATTAAAGAATAATGGTGTAGTTCTAACAACTATTGCACCTAGGTTCCATGGTGAATTCCAAAAAGGAATTGATTATATTGGTGATATTGATTTATTTGAACGTGAATTAAAAGTTCACGTTGCTATTGCAGAACAATTTGGATATAAGTTAAGTATACATTCTGGTTCAGATAAGTTTTCAATTTTTGAAATAATTGGTAAAGAAACTGCTGGTCATTTCCATGTTAAAACTGCAGGAACAAACTGGTTAGAGGCAGTTAATGTAGTTGCGGTTGAAGATCCTAAACTTTACCGTAAATTACATGCTTATGCATTAGCTTCATTTGAAGATGCTAAAAAGCTATACCATGTAACTACTAACTTAAATAACATTCCCAACTTAGATACATTAACAGATGAAGAGTTACCTTTATTATTTAAAGAGGATGATGCACGTCAACTAATCCATATTACATATGGACATATCCTAACAGCTACTAATAAAGACGGTACAAGCATGTTTAAAGATACTTTATACAATTTATGGAATAAATATAGTGATACATATGCAAACATGTTAGAATCGCATATTGGACGTCACTTGGAACTTCTTTATAAAGGCTTTAACAACTAAATAATGATTAAGCAAAAAGAATCTATTTTTCATTAGATTCTTTTTTTTATATTATAATATTATGCTATAATTAATGAGTTGAATTAAAAATATAAATATAAATAATTGATCATAAAAACGACTTTTATTTATGCTAAGATTTAAAGGGAGGCAAAAGATGTTTTACGATAAATATACTACAGGATTAGAGATGTTTAACTTACAACATATTATTACATTAGCAG
>DATFIG010000031.1:0-7092 GCA_035270345.1 Haploplasma sp. | reverse complement strand
AGTAAGGAGGGAAGGATATGACTATATTTAATCAAAACTTTAGCTTTGGTTTCGCAATGGTTTTTTTTACTTTAATTATATTTATAGTTCTTTATTTTTCTTCACGAAGACGTAATAAAGAAATAACTTCGAAAAACCCTTATAATAATAAGTTATACACAATTTATAAAGGGAATAATGAATTTATATTAATCAATCACGAAGATAATGACCATAAAATAACTTTTAAAACAATTGAAGAATTAACTAATTACTTAAATATAAATAAAAAAAACTAGTAAACTAGTTTCAATTACAAAGACTAATATTTTTCTTAGTCTTTTTTTATTATCTCTATTAACTGTCTTGGTTCATCAATAATATAATTTGGATTTAAACTTGTTAAAAACTCTTTGGTTCTAAATCCCCAAGTAACTGCAACACTATCTAAATTAGCATTTGTTGCTGCTTGTAAATCTACTTCTGTATCACCAATGAATAGAACTTCTTCTTTCCTTAAACCCATAAGTTCTAATGCTTGATATAGCATTGTAGGATCAGGTTTTAAAGGTGTTTTTTCACTTTCTCCTAACGCTATATCAAATAGACCATTAAATACTTTCACATTCAATTCTTTAACTGCTACATCCATCTTATTTGATGTAATTGCCGTTTTGATTCCAATTTGTTGTAACTTATTCAACATATCTATAATACCTTCATAAGGTCTTGTTAGGATATTAGCCTCTGGCTTACTGTAATTAGTAATATAGTAACTTGATACTTCATCTAATGTCTTAGTATCAACAGTTTGTTTTAAAGCTTCTTTTACTAAAGTTCTTGATCCATTTCCTAAAAACTTCTTTGTTTCTTCATGATCAATACTATCATAGTCAAACTTATTTAACGCTTTATTTAATTCACGATTAATATCTGCCACAGTATCTAATAAAGTACCGTCTAAATCAAAAATAATTCCTTTTATCATACTTACCTCCAATTTATTATCTAGTCTATTATAGTACTAATTATAGATGTTATCAAGTTTGGTTAATTAGTGCTAAAATATAAATAAAGGAAGTGTTAATTATGTATGAGGAAAATATTAATTTAAGAATAATTAATCAAGCAATTATCAAAGATAATATCGAGTTTACTAATTTAGGTTATCAACCAATTTATAGTGTTAATAAAAACTCTAAGATATTAATAATTGGACAAGCACCTGGGCTAAAAGCTCAACAAACTAATATGACTTGGAATGATAAAAGTGGAGATAAGCTTAGAGATTGGCTGGGAGTAACTAAAGAAGAATTTTATAATGTTGATAACTTTGGATTAATCCCAATGGACTTTTATTATCCTGGTAAAGGTAAGACTGGTGATTTACCTCCAAGAAAAGACTTCGCACCTAAGTGGCATCCTTTAATCTTAGATAATTTAGTAAATGTTGAATTAATTATTTTAATTGGTAATTATTCTCAACACTATTATTTAAATAATAAAGACACATTAACTACTAATGTTAAGGATTTTAAAAAGTTTTTACCAACTTACTTTCCTTTAGTACATCCTTCACCATTAAACTTTAGATGGTTTATTAACAATCCTTGGTTTTATGATGATGTTCTACCTGTTTTAAAAGAAATAGTACGTAATATATTAAAAAAATAGTAGAGAATATCCCTACTATTTATTTTATTAAGCTATAAATTTTATTTGCTACTACTGGAGTTTCATAGTGAACTTCTTTCACAGTTGGTTTTTCAACAATTCTTTTTAATGATTTTTCATAATTTTTTAAGTCTTCTACTGAAAAACTAGCCAATATATGATTAATAATATTATATTTGAAGATTGGATCTTCTTCTAAGTTAGATAAAATATCATTCAATTGTTTACGTAAGATTTCCTCACGTGTACTTAATACAGCAACTAATTCCTTTGTTACATTTAAATTCATATCAGTAAACCAAATTAATAAGTCTGGTATAATTGATTCAATTTCTTTATTTGTTAAAGCAATTAATTCTTCAATATTGGTGTTATCAAATTTATCTTTCGGTATTAGTAGTTCTACTTCTTTTTTTGTCTTCATCACACTTCACCTCTTACTTTTATTATATAATATTTTGACTTTTAAGTTAACTTAAAGGCTTTATTAAATTTAATATTCACTTTATTTGGTATAATATTTACATAAGAAAGAGGATGATATTATGTATGAAAAATATTTAAACGATAACAACCCTGTTATTACATTTAACATTAAAGATTTTGGTTCAATTGATATTGAATTGTTTCCAGAATTAGCACCAAATACAGTTGCAAACTTTGTTGACTTAGCAACAAATAACTACTTTGCAGGTACAACATTCCATAGAGTAATTAAAGGCTTTATGATTCAAGGTGGTGGTGGTTCTACTCCACTAAGACCAATTAGTGGTGAGTTCAACTCAAATGGCTTTCCAAACGATTTAAAACACGTTAAAGGTGTAATTTCAATGGCAAGAACAATGAATCCAAACTCAGCTACTTCACAATTCTTCTTAATGCACGAGACTTCTCCACATTTAGATGGTGAGTACGCAGGTTTTGGAATTGCAAAAACTAATTTAGATTTAATTGATCGTATTGCTAATGAAAGAACAAATGCATATGATGCACCTTTAAATGAAGTAGTTATCGAAGGTACTACTGTTAATTTAAATGGTTATGTTTTACCACAAGTTAAATACTTATAAAAACAAAAGATTCCTAAAAAGGAATCTTTTTTCATCTTAATTCAAGTACTGTGACACTTTCAATTTGACTTGTTTGTGGAAACATATCAAATGGATCAATTGAGACAATATTATATTTTTTAGCTAGACCTTTTAAATCATCCGCTAATGTTTTTGGATTACATGATACATAAACTATCTTTTTAGGTTGATTTTTTAATATATATTTAACAACAGTCTCGCCTAATCCCATACGAGGTGGATCAAATACCATAACATCAAATTTCTTTTTCAAGTACCCTGTTACTTTAATTACATCTCCTGTAATAGTTTTAACATTAGTAATGCCATTTAGTTTTAATGAAGCATCCATATCATTAACAGCTGCTTTAATTGATTCAACAGCTACAACCTCTTTAACATGTGGGCTAATAAATGATGCAATAGTTCCTACACCACTATAAGCATCTAAAACAATATCATCTTTTTTAAAGTTACCTTTTTCAACAACTAATTCATAAAGTTTTAAAGCTTGCTTTGTGTTTAATTGAAAAAATGCATGTGGTGTTAGTTTAAATTGATACTTATCTAATTTCATCATTAAGTGTGTTTCACCTAAAATGTGAGTTAATGTTCCTGATAAGATATCACGGTTAGTTTTATATTTTGGAACAAAATTAGTATAAACACTAACTAAATTACTATTTAGTTTCATTAGTTCCTTAGCAAGTTTATTTAAATTAATTTGGTTCTTCATATTAATCATTAATTGTAACTGACCTTCTAAGTTTGTTCTAATTGATAAACTTACTAGATGACCACTATCATTTTTTGGTTCGTATGCATTAATTTTGAACTTGTCCATTAAAAATAATACTTGTTTAGATAATTCATTAATACTTTCTTGTTCAACAATACAACTTTCAATTGGTAAAAATTTAATCGTTCCACGGTAAAACAACCCTATTGAGTTTTTACCATCTATTACCTTTAGTGGAACATTAATCTTATTACGATAGTTAAATACATCTTCAGAACCATGTGTTTGTGATAAAACGGTATGTTTAGATTCTTGTCTTAATCTTGTATTAAGTAAGAAGTTAATAACATTTCTTTTTTGTTTTAAACTTTCTTCATATTCAATATGCATCAAGTTACAACCACCACAAATGCCGTAGTAAGGACATTTAGCCTCAACGCGATGTTTAGATGGTTTAATTACACCTTTTAATATACCTTCATAAGCCCCTCTTGAATTAGTAACTAACTCTGCTTCGACTTTTTCATTTAAATAAGCATAATATATATATACTGGTTTGTTGTTATGATAGGCAATACCTTCGCCATCATTACCAACTCTTGTTACATTAAATTTCATAGGTGCCTCCTTCTACTACTATAGATAATTAATTTTATTATCTTTAAATAATTTTAATTGTTCTTCATTCCATATCGAAGCTTGAACTTCAGCTATATGAAACTTCTCTAATAAAATCATACATATTCTTGATTGTCCTAAACCGCCACCTATTGTTAGTGGTAATTCATCATTAATAATCATTTGATGATATTGATTATTTATTTGATCTTCACGATCAGCAATCTTTAGTTGTGTTAATAAAGAATCTTTATTAACTCTAATACCCATTGAAGATAATTCTACTGCATTATTTAATGTTTCACTCCATATTAAGATGTCACCGTTTAATTGCCAGTCATCATAATCAGGCGCTCTTAAGTCGTGACGATTACCATCTTTAAATATTTTACCGATACGTTTAATAAAAACTGATTTATGTTTCTTAGTAATTTCATACTCTTTATCACGCATTGATAAACCAGGATATAAGTTATCTAATTCTTCAGAATCAATAAAGAAGATATCTTTATTAATAGTTTCTGTTAATTGTGGATAACTTTCTTTCACCAGTTCTTTAGTATTGTACATAACTTTCATTATTTTTCTTACAACTGATTTTAGATAATCAATATTACGATCATCTTTACTAATAACTAATTCCCAGTCCCATTGGTCAACGTAAAGTGAATGAGTTTGATCAACAACATCTTTCGGTCTAATCGCATTCATATCTGTATATAAACCTTCGTATAAATTATAACCATACTTCTTTAAAGCAATTCTTTTCCACTTTGCTAGTGATTGAACTATTTCAACATCAAAGTCTAATGTTTCAATATAGAACTTTAATGCACTATCTTTAATACCTAAATCATCATTAATATTTTCATTACTCTTTACCATTATTGGTGCTGAAACACGGTCTAAGTTTAAGACTTTTGCTAGTTTATTTTCAAAATTGTCTTTAACAATTTTAATAGCTTTTTGTGTTTCTTTAATTGTTAATTTCGATTCATACATAATAACACCTAACCTTCTTATTTATTATAGCATTTTTATGACACTTATAAAAAAAAGAATGGCATTGCCATTCCTTATTTTATATCATTTAGTACTTTAAAATCAGTCTCATTTAATTTTGTTAATAGTTTATCAATTAAGTAAAGTAATTGTTGTTCTTCTTCTTCATTTCCAAGCGCTGATATCATTTGAAGATGATAATCTAATAATGATTTGGAAACTTCTAAATAAATTTCTTTTCCTCTACTTGTTAAAGCTAAACTATAACCTCTTTTGATTGAAAGATTAGTTTTTTTAACGAATCCTTTTGATATCAAATCTTTGATTGCTCTTGTAGTACTAGATTTATTGGTATTAACTAAATCAGTAATTTCTGATAAAGTAAATTCTTTGTCCAATTGATTAAAGACAAGTAAATACTGAGCATGGAACAGTGAGATATCGTACTCATTTAATAACTCAGCTATTTTTGTATGTTGAACTCTACTTAGTTTACCAACAATTATAAGTAAGTTTTGAATATCGATTGATCGGTTCATATTATAAAGGTAAATCCTTTTGATCAAAGATATAGATACTTGCTACATAAAGCCCTGTTCCAACAACGGCTAAAACAACAAATTTCCATATAAATGATAATGAGTCGGTCATTAAACCCGAAGGACTAAATAATGTGTTTAGTGAAAAATATTTAGCGTTTGCTAATGATTCATCAATATTTGAAATAATATCTAGTACCCAAAAACCAAGTGGTAAACCTGCACCTAGTGCAAATGAGTTTTTAGTTAAATTGAAGATCGATGAAGCAATAAATGAAATACCACTAGTCGCAAACATTAATAAAAATAATCCCGCATTAATTTTTAAGAATGCTCCTGTATCAAATGTAATACTTTTATCTTGTGTTAATAGTTGGTTAGCTGACATGTTTCTTATTGCTGTTGTAAATACAAATCTTTCAACTGGATCAGTAATAACATCTATTAATACTTGTTCTGCTTCTAAGATTTTTTCTAAGTTGGCTATTGCCGCACCAGCAGATGTCATACCTAATCTTGTATATACTTCCTCAAATAGTTCTTTAAACTTCTCTTCAACTTCTGGATCTGATGATTGATCTAAAGAACTTTTTGCTGCATTAACTCTTAAAGTAAAATCAGTTAAGCCCATTTTGGAAGTGTCAGCCCCAATTTGCATTGCATCACTACTAGCTAAAATCTTATCGTAGTTCTCATCTAGTTTAGCCATATCAATTCCTAAATGCCCTGCTGCAGCTGTAATACCACGATCATAGGCTTTGTTTTGTAAATATAGGTTGTATGTAACTACAGATACATTACGTTTTTTAGCGCCAATTTCAGCTAAATCATCACTGTAATAAATAATGTTATAATCATCATCTAATTCTGCTCTTGTATAATCATCTGTATTTTTAGCAATTTCTTTAATATCATTAGTATATGAACGTCCCCAAATTAATTGATATTTAATTTGGACACTTAGTATACCAGCTGTTGTAAATATTGTTACCATTAATAATAATGATGTAATTAAGAAAACAGCTTTAGTAAAAATTACTGATTTACGTTTAATAGGTGTTGATAAAGTATATGCCATAGAACCACGATCAACTTCACCAGCAATTAAATTATTAGCTGTAATGATTATAAAAACTAACATAATGATAATAGCAATCATACTATAAAATGATTGACTTAAAATCCCTAAGATTGTAATAGAGTTTGATAATAAACTATCACCAGCAACATCTGCACCAATTCCGGCACCTTGTAGTGTATTCATCAGTTGTTGCATCGTCGATGGATCAAACTGGAAAATAATTAATGTTAATATTAAAGTTAAAACTGCTGTTACGATAAACCATAAGACACGATTAGCTTTAACTGTTTGTTTAAATACGGCTTTATTAAACATGTTTGGCCTCCTTCTCATATACTTCATCAAAGAAATCCCCTAAAGTATATTTTTCTTCTTTTATATATTTAATAT
>DATFIG010000030.1:0-3506 GCA_035270345.1 Haploplasma sp. | reverse complement strand
AACTAAACAATACAGCTACTAAGGCAAATAAACCTGTAAACATAGCATCAAAGTTTATTTTTTCTTTAAAAGTTTTTTTAATATTTAAGTTGTTAGTTTGAGAAGTTATATTATTATCTTGCATAATTAATACCCATTCTTTATTTCTTGTATTTTGTCTTTGATTTCTTGTTCTTTATCTTCAGCTAATACTTTTTCAACTGCTATCTTCATTAACTCTTGATCATATAAATAATCTCTATTTAATATGAAATCTAATGTTTGGAAAAATGTTCCTAAAACCATTAGTCCACATATTAACCATATTGTAAAATCAAACCCTGCTAAACCATTAGAGATTAAATGAGCAAGGAAACCTACTGTTATAAAAGGTATGATGTTAGATATGCCAGTTATTAAAGTTTTACCAGCACCTATCTTCATTTCACTTATTTTAACTTTTAACCTTTTTGCTATAAAAATAATATAAGTTAAGCCTATAATAAACCCAACCATTGAAACTGACACACCAACTTGGCTATCAGTAGCTGGTTTCATTCTTATAACCTTTTCTAATATAACAACTAAAGGTGCAATATAGATAAACAAGAAGCCTATAATATAAAGCCATCTCTTTTTAAAATAATCTTTCCAACTAGTTTTAATTAATTGTTTTTTTAATGAACTGCTTGTATTTTCAGCCATTATAATCACCACCCTTTATTTGCTAATGGTTGAACTTCTTTAACTAATTCTATTGGTTTAATATCTTTTTTAATAATTTGTAATGGCTCTACTTCGTGTAATATTGGCAATTTAATTTCAGGTATATCATTTAATGTATTTGTTATTTTATCTTTAATATCTTGTTTTAAGTTAGAACTTTCAAAACCCAATTTTAAACTATCGCTAATAGCATTTTGTTGTTTTAATGCACCATCAGCTATCTTTGCATATTGTTCTATTAATGCTTGATAATTTAATATTTGTTCTTTACTATCTCTTAAATCTTCAGTAACCTTTCGCCATTTAGCATCACCTTTAGCTGTTAAATACTTTCTAACAAATAAATATATACCACCACTTGCCATTGTTAAAGATGTAACTAAAGCTGTAAACTGTGCCGAAGTAACAAAATTGAAAAACCCTGTAACTACACTCTCAAAAAAGCCTAACTTTTCTTCCTCTACTATAATCACTTCATCTTCTACAACAGGTGGCACTTCTTCTTCAATAATTGGATCATCTTCTATTACTTCAATAGGCGGAGTTTCTTCTTCCAAACCTAACACAACTTTAGAACTTAATCCAAAGACAACAATAAACATTAATAAGATTACTGATAACCCCATTAATAGATTTTTAAACTTAAAAACTTTATTTTCCATATTCTAATAACTCCTTATTATAGAAACTCATTCTTTTTTATTTCACTTATAACTTCATTAAAACTATCTTTAGTAGCTTGTTGAAGTGCATTTAATTTAATAGATAAATCTTTAACTGAATCTTCTAATGCTTTGTTGTTAGCAATTAATTTTTTAATTATTTCTTCTTGCTCATTAAAATATTGTCCTAAAGTTTTATCATCATTAATCTTAATATCTAATACATGCACCCATTCATAATGTATCATACCTCTTTTAAATGTAGCAATATGAACTATGTTGTTAGATATTTTTTTTTGTTCTTCCATATTTTTTATGTTCCTTTCACTTGTTGAAACTAATTAAACTAAATAATCCTAAGATTAATGTTCCCATAAAGACAATACTGGCAACAATTAATTTTTTAAAGATTGCCCATAAATCATCCACTTCATTGTACCTCTGTCTTTCTTTTTTATTTTGTTTATTATCACTATCACAAAACTTAATATTGCGAAGTAAACCAATAACGCAGGACTACCCATTGGCAAGAACCACCACATAACGTAACCGATTGCTGATCCTAAATATATTTCATTAAACGTTACAATATATAAAATCAATAAAACTATAGACGGTAGGTAGAAAATAACGCCAGCTATTATAACTGAGATTATTCCCCAAAACCAGCCTAGTTGTTTAATTTCTATTTTGATTCTTTTAAAAAGATTCTTAATTGCTTTTATTATTTTTTTCATAGTTACATATATGTATTACTCCTTTTGTTTTTTATCTAAATATTGAAACCATTTCAATTTCATCATTTTTTACACCGCTTTCTTTAGCATACCCTAAATCGTGATATCCTAATTGAACCTCATTAAATGCTGGTGATATTAAAGTTTTCGGATTAATGAGAGTTTTATAAATTGTAAGAAATGGGTTAGTGCCGTGTGCTACTGCTAAGTAAGTATCATCGCTTGAAAAACTTACACCCCAACCATTTCCTGCTGGTGCTTCAATATCTGGTATTTTAGTAAATGTATCTCCTGAACGTTTATACACCGTAAGAAATGGTGTAGTGTAGTGTGCCACTGCTAAGTATGTATCATCGCTTGAAAAACTTACACCAATACAATCATATGGCGGCAAATCTGCTGGATCACTTAACTTATTATGAACGGTGTTCCAATTACTTCCATCAGCTATAATTTTACTATAAACAGTATCAAATTCCTCAACAGTTCCTGTTAAAATACCTGTTATTGTTTGCTGACCCTCAATAGTTAAATCTCCAGAAGGTAAATTATTAATTGCAGTAGCATAAGAACTTATAGTTTCAGTTGTTAAACTACCACCTTTATTATTAATAGCACTTTTAATATTTGCTTTTGCTGTTTGTAATCTTGTAATTTCACTTGCTATACTCATATTATATTGCCTCCAATAAAGTTTCTATTCCTGCTACTGTGTTTTCTAATGCTGTAATATCACTATCTATATCTGATAATGTTGTTGATAAATTTGTTATTTTAGTAATTGGTAATGTTGGTATATCTTCTGCTGTTAAATCTGCTCCAGCTGTTACTAATCCTTTTGCATCGTAAGTTATTTTAGGTTTAGTTGCTCCTGATATATCATCATTTTTAAGAACAAATTTTTCCTCAGGATTTTTTTCTACTTTGATTAATGTTGAAATTGTATTACTATTAGCGTCATAACTAAAATCTAAAATAGAAATTATATCTCCTGGTTTCATATTAATTGGATCAGTTAATCCACTTAAATCATAAGGAGCAGACCAAGTATATGTTATTGTGCTTGTTTTGCCTGTTCCTTCTGCTACACTCCAATGATAAATAGTATTAAACCAAAATGAACTTTCGGCACTACAAACAAAATATGAGCCTTGCAATTTAGTTTCTTTAAATGCAGGTCCATCTTTTAAATCTTCAAAATCCACAATTAAATTATCAAAGTCATTTTGTAATAAATCATCACCTATAAATGTTCCTTCATAATGATATGGAGATAAATCAGCTATTGTATCTATTCTCGTATTTACAGGTATTAAATTATAATCTATTGCTTCCTTTGTTCTTAGTGGTGTCATATATTTAATATTACTTTCGCCAAGTTCAGCTAATACTTTTGTTGCAA
>DATFIG010000029.1:0-10741 GCA_035270345.1 Haploplasma sp. | reverse complement strand
CTATAACCGCCGGTGGAGAATTTCACTCCGCCCCGAAGATTTAATTATATTTATATAATATCATATTAGACATTATTATACCAATCAAATAATATTAGTGAAAACGTTTACCATTCATGAAAACTATTATTTAGATAAGATATAAAGTATAATATAAGAAGAATATCAACCTTTAAGGAGAGGATTTATAAATGAGTAAAAAATTTGTTGGTTTAGTAATTCTAGACGGCTATGGTTTGGCTCCCGATAGTGACTCAAACTCAGTTAGTTTAGCAAAAAAACCTTTTATGGACAGTCTATTACAAAAATATCCTAATAACACTTTACACACAGATGGTGAATATGTTGGTTTACCAGAAGGACAAATGGGAAATAGTGAAGTTGGACATTTAAATTTAGGTGCTGGGAGAGTTGTTTATCAATCTTTATCTAGAATCAATGTAGCTTTAAGGGATGCAAGTTTCTTTGAAAACAGCGCAATTATGGAAGCAATCAATCATGTAAGAAAAAATGATTCAAAACTTCATATTTTAGGACTAGTGAGTGATGGGGGAGTTCATTCACATGTTAATCATATTAAAGCTTTAGTTCGTTTAGCTAATAGTTACGGACTATGTAATAAAACTTATGTTCATGCCTTCATGGACGGAAGAGATACTCCACAACAAAGTGGAAAAGAATTTGTTGAATCAGTAATTAAAGCTCGTGGTAAAATCGCAACAGTTTCTGGACGTTATTATGCAATGGATCGTGATAACAACTGGGAAAGAATTCAAAAAGCTTATGATGCAATGGTTTTAGGACAAGGTCCTAAAGTTGACGGTGCTTTAGAAGGAATTCAAGCTGCTTATGACCAAGGTTTAAGTGATGAATTTATTGAACCGTTTATCGCAAACGAAAAAGGCTTAATTGAAGATAATGATGCAATCATCTTCGCTAACTTTAGACCAGATCGTGCAATTAGAATTGCAGTTGCATTATCTAATCCTGCTGCTACTAAGAATTATGTTACTCCAGGTAAAGCAGAATTTAAATATGAACATAAATTACAAAACATTATCTTTACTTCAATGATGCATTATAGTGAAGATGTTAAAGGACCTTTAGCATTCCCACTACAACACTTAGATAACTTATACGGTGAAGTAATTGATAATAACGGGTTAAAACAATTAAGAATTGCTGAAACAGAAAAATATGCACACGTAACTTTCTTCTTCGATGGAGGAAAAGAACGTCAATTAGATGGATCAACAAGAATTTTAATTGAATCACCAAATGTTGCTACTTATGACTTAAAACCAGAAATGGGAGCTTATGAAATTAGAGATAAAGCAGTTGAAGCAATTAAATCAGGTAAATTTGATACAATGATTTTAAACTTCGCTAACCCTGATATGGTTGGGCATACTGGTTCAATCGAAGCTACTACTAAAGCTGTTGAAGTTGTTGATGAATGTCTAAAAGATGTTGTTGAAGCAATCGAATCAGTTGGAGGAGTTGCAGTTGTACTAGCAGACCACGGTAATGCTGAACAAATGCGTTTAGACGGAAAACCACATACAGCTCATACTACAAACTTAGTTCCTGTAGTTATTACAGATGCAAGTTTAAAAATCAACCAAGGATCATTATGCGATGTTGCACCAACTATGTTAGATTTACTAGGTGTTGAACAACCAATTGAAATGACTGGTAAGAGTTTAATTATTAAATAATCAAATAGATAAAGAAAAAAGGCCACTGGCCTTTTTTTTGTGCAAGTTTATTTTTCAATAGTTTTTAGCAGTTTTATACCAATTAAGTGCAATGTTAGCTAACATTAATACACCTATAACTGATGATATGACAATTAATGTTATTAATAAAGCTGTTGCATTAATTGAATCATAAAATGGTGCTGTAAATAAGTTTTCATGCAGTATAAATACTATTAAGATAACTCCTGTATAAGTTCCATAAACTGTATCATATTTGGTATAAAGTGTTTATAAAATAAAAAAAATGAGTAATTAAACTCATTTTCTTAATATAATTATTTAATTTTTAATAATCTAATTACTTCATCAATATCTTCTTTAATAATATTCAATGAATCAATCCAAAAGTCTTTCTTAGTTACATCAATATTCATACTAGCAGCTACATCTTCTACACTAGCTTTTGTAGTAAGAGCTAATAAATTATCGTAGTTTTTAATGAATTCTGTTGGATTTTTTAAATATTGAGCATATAACCCTTTACCAAATAATAAACCAAAAGCATAAGGGAAATTATAGAAATTTAATCCTGCACTATAATAGTGACCTTTGTTTAACCACATATAAGGATGTAAGTAATTTTCGTCCAAGCCTTTACCATATGCCTCTTTTTGTGCAACAATCATTAATTCTTTCATCTTATCTTTTGAGATAGGCCCATTAGATAATTTAAAAATACTTTCTTCAAAAATAAATCTAGATAAAATATCAATAATAACTTGTGCATCACCTTGTAATGCAACTTCTAAAACTGATAGTTTTTCTTTTGGATCAGTAAGTTCGCTTAATAAGTGTTTTGTCACAATTGTTTCACAGAAAATTGATGCTGTTTCTGCTAGTGGCATTGGGTAACTCCAGTTTAATGGACTATTGTCACTAATAATTTCACCATGATAACCATGTCCTAACTCATGAGCTAATGTTGAAACATCTGATAGCGAACCTGTAAAGTTACTTAAAATACGACTTTGTTTTAACTGTGGTTGGTTACTACAGAAAGCCCCACCACGCTTACCTTTTTTAGGGAATGGATCAAGCCAGTTTAAATCAAAAGCTTTTTTACTAAAGTCACTTAATTTACTACTATATGTATTAAAACTATCATTAATTACTTTTTGAGCTTCTTCATATGTATATCTAACATCTAGTGAACCAACTGGAGCAAATAAATCATAAAATGGTAACCCGTTATTATGACCTAAATATTCAGCTTTAGCAATAAAGTATTTTTCAAACTCACCTCTAAAATCTAACATTGCACCAATCATTGAATCTAGAGTTTCAGCTTTCATGTTAGAAGAGATTAAAGTTGGTTCCATTGGACTAGAAAAACCTCTTAAATCATTCATTATCGTTACTTCACGTTTAATATTAGATAATGCCATCGCAACGATATCTTCGATTTGTTCATAACTCTTTAATTCTGCTAAATATGCTTCTTTTCTTACATTACCGTTAGCATCATAAGCTAAGTTTCTTACCTCTGGTAAAGTAATATGTTTATTATTATATTTAACATCTAAATTAGATGTCAATAGTGATTGAACTTGACTCCATGAACTTGAAGAAACTTGAGTTAGTTTTGAATATAACATTTCTTCTTGTTCACTTAAAAGATATTTAGCACTTTGTTTTGTTTTATTTAAAACAAATAAATTATTTTTAATTGTTTCATTAGTACTTAAACTTTCTAAATCAACATCCTTTAAGTATCTTGAAATAAATACATCAGTTGACTTTGAATTATTTAATATATTTCTTAATCTTGCCATATAAACCAATGAGTCTTGGTTTGTTACATCTGTTGCATTATTTAAACTACAAAATGAAGATAATGTTCTAACAAGTATTGTTATATCTTCACTAAGTTTAATATATTTAAGAATAAATTTTTCTGCATCAAATTCTTTTGATAAAACTTGTAATTTATTGTAGTCATCTACTAAGTTTTCTAGTTTTGCTAAATCATTAGCGAATTTAGGATCATCAAATCCTAAATATAAATCATCTAAATCCCATTTCATATTATATCCTCCTCAATTTCTTAAATGTCGCTCCTACATCACCTTGAATAAAGTTTTTTACATTCAAAGGATCTCTGTTAATAGCAACTATATTATTACCATTAAAATAATTTATTAAGTTTGCTGCTGGATATACAGTAAGTGATGTCCCTGCTACTATTAATAAATCTGCATTTGCTAATGCATTAATTGCATTACTAATGACATTACCATCTAGTTGTTCCCCGTATAAAACTACATCAGGTCTAATAATCTCTCCTTTTGAATTTAAAGGTACAAGTTTATCAGTTTTTAGGTGGTCTAATCCATTAAATCGTTCTTTTGTTTTCATGCTATAATTACGATAAATTGAACCATGTAACTCAACAACATTTTTAGAACCTGCTAATTGATGCAAGTTATCAATGTTTTGAGTAATAATAGTAATGTTTTTACCACTTTCCTCAAGTTTTGCTAAATACTTATGAGCATAATTAGGTTTAACATCTTCATTTAAAAACATCATTTTATAATACTTATAAAAGTTTTCTGTATTATTTAAAAAATAATCAATACTTAATAGTATTTCAGGTGTTTGATCAAAATGAGTTTCATTATATAACCCATCTTTTCCTCTAAAATCCCTTAATCCACTTTCAGTTGATACACCCGCTCCACCAAAGAAAACTATTTTATTTGCATGATCAATTAACTCTTGTAATTTATCTATGTTCATTGTTTTTCCTCCTTAAACATCCTTGTTACCTCAACTGCTTTACGCCATTTGCGATATAACTTATTTGTTTTTGATTGATCAACTATAGGAACAAATATTTTTTTGATTTTTTGTAAATTCTTTATTTCTTCTATTGACTTCCATAACCCTAACTTTAGACCCGCCATAAAAGCAACACCTAAACTAGTAATTTCAGATTCAACATTTTGAATTAAATTAACATTAATTAAGTCAGATTGGAATTGCATCAAATAATTATTATTTGAAGCACCACCATCTACCGCAATACTTTTGATATCAATTTTAGTATCATTTTTCATTAAATTTAAAATATCAGCTACTTGATAAGCAATACTATTAAGTGTTGCTTTCATAATGTCTAATTTTGAAGTGTTAGCCTCAAGGCCTAAAATAGATCCTTGTACTTCATTATCCCAGTAAGGTGCACCAAGACCAACAAATGCTGGAACTACAAAAACATTATCATTGTTTGACTCATAAGCCATTGCTTCACTTTCATTGGCATGATTAACTAAATTTAGTTTATCTTTCATCCAACCAACTGCTGATCCACCCATAAATACTGAACCTTCCATTGCATAAGTTGTTTTATTATCTAAATCCCAAGCTATAGTTGTTAACAATCCATTATTTGAATACTTAGGTTTATCACCAGTATTAGTTAAGATAAAGCAACCAGTACCATATGTCACTTTGGATTCACCCACCTCAGTACATAAATGACCAAATAATGCACTTTGTTGATCTCCAGCAACTCCAATGATTGGTATTAAAGTATCTTTATATTGATAATGACCATATAAACTATCATTACTCAAAACTTTTGGCAAGATACTTTTAGGTATATTAAATAGTTCCAATAACTCATCATCATATTCTTTATTATTAATATTAAATAACATTGTTCTAGACGCATTTGAAATGTCTGTATAATGATTTTTCTCAACACTTAAATTATATATTAAAAAACTATCAACAGTTCCAAACTTAATATTATTTATATCAGAATTATTGTTTATTAACAAATGTTTTATTTTAGATGCACTAAAATATGGATTAATTAATAATCCTGTTTTATCAAAAACTAGCTCTGTATAACCTAGCTCAATCCATTTGTCAGTTATATAGTTAGTATGTTTAGATTGCCATGAAATTGCGTCACTAATTGGTTTACCAGTTTTAGCACTCCATAATACTGTCGTTTCTCTTTGATTAGTAATTGAAATTGAACTAACTAATTTTGGATCTAAATTATTTCTTTGAAATAATCTTTTTAACAAATCATTAACAGAAAATAATATTTCATTAGCATCTGTTAATACTTCAGAATTATTATTATCTTTTCTTTTAATTTCAATAAAATCTTGATCAATAATTTTAGTTTTACTATCAATAAGTACAACACGACTTGATGTTGTACCTTGATCAATAACTATCAAATATTTTTTCATATGCGATCATTTAACCATTTAAGTATATCAAAATAGATTTGTTCTTTTTCAATATCAATAAAAATATTATGATTAGAGTTATCATATAAAATTAATTCTTTATCTTTACTCTTAATCATACTCATAATATATTCGCCATTTGTATAATTAACTAATTTATCTTTCTTACTATATAAGAATAATGCTGGTGTAGTATAGTTTTTATAATTACGCTTTAATTTCTTAATTGCTCTAACTAATACTTCTGTTGTTATTCTAATATATACATAATCTAAATCATAAGCATCTTTTACATAGTTTAAGTTTGCTGTTAATTTCGGATCATTAAAACTAGTTTTAAGACGTTTATTATTAACTAAAAACTTAGGTAAGTATCTCATCGATTTAACACTATCTAAATAATCAGTTGGTGATGATGATATAATAACGCCATTAACATTATTATTTAATGAAGTATATAAGTTAGTTATAATACCACCCATACTATGTCCTACTAAAAAGACTTTACTACTTAGTTTTTTAGCCATAATAACTATTTCATTTAAATCATCTAAGTATTCTTGGTAAGATCCAATATCCCCTCTTTTACCAAAACTTTTCCCATGACCTCTTAGGTCATACGTAATAACATTGAATCCCTTTTCCTGGAAGAATGTTGCTATTTCAATATAACTCTTCGAATATTCAGCTAATCCATGTGTAAATACTAAAGTTGTATCGTTTTTATTTTCTTTCGCTAAATATTTATTAATATTTATAAAACTATCATTAATTATCATTTCTTTACCTCGTTAATATATACATTCATTGTTTCTATATCTAATAAAACATTCTCAGATTTATTTGTAGGTATATTTTTACCTACATAGTCTGCTCTTATCGGTAACTCTCTATGACCACGATCAATTAAAACCGCTAGTTCTAATTGTTCGAATCTTCCTAAATCTAAAAGAGCGTCCATTGCTGCTCTAGCAGTTCTACCTGTATAAAAAACATCATCAACTAAAATAACTTTTTTATTCGAAACATCAATGTCATTTATTATATTTAAGTCTTTGGTTTTTAAATCATCACGATAATTTGTAACATTTAAAGTATAAAGTGGCACTTTTATATTAGCAAAGTTTTTTAAGTTATCATGAATTATTTCAGCTATAGTAATTCCTTTAGTTTTTATACCTACTAAAATAATATTTGATAAATCATTATTTCTTTCTATTATCTCATGAGTTATTCTTCTTAGAGTTCTCATCATTTGTTCTTCATTCAATAAAATTTTCATAAAAATGGTTATTTAACCTTCACCTCACTTTTTATAAAATAAAAAGAAAGCTTGTAACTTTCTTGATACTTTCTTATATTATACCAATAAATCGAAAAAAGGGCTTGTATTAAAGTTTTTATTAAGATATAATCTCGATAGTATAGGTCCTTTAAATAACATCTGTGAATGTTATAAGGTAATAAACAACTTCGAAAGATATTTGAAGGCACCTTTTATGGTGCCTTTTTTTCTTGAAAAGGGGATTTATACAAAAAAACAAATAGGAGGATTTTTGTATGAACAAAAACGAAATGGTTGGATATTTACCTGACGATAAACCAACGTTAGGTAAATCGGTAGTCTTTGCACTACAACAATTTTTAGTAATGTTGCCCGCTACTATACTGGCTGCATTAATTATGAACAGTGGTGGTTTAGAGTTATATAGTATTCCTGCTGCTGTAGTTGCTTCTGGTGTTGCAACTTTAGTTTTCTTGTTTATGACTAAAGGAAAGATCCCATTATATTATGGGTCAAGTTTTAGTTATATACCCGCAGTTTCAATTATTGTTACTTATTATTTAGAATTAGGACAAGAACCTAATACTAAAGCCGTTTTTGGTGCAATTATGATTGCATCAATTGTTTCAGGTCTAATGTCAATTGGTGCTGGTTTAATTATTAAAAAAATGGGCATCGATAAAATTGAGAAAATATTACCTGGTCATATTACAGGTATGATTGCAATGATTATTGGTTTAACATTAGCCGGATCAACAATGGATGGTATTTTAGCAATGAATAATAGTAAAGTTAATTGGTATAGTGTTTTAGTGGCTTTAATAACATTTGTTACTATTGCTTTACTAACTGTTAAACTTAAAAAAGGGTTTATTAGTCAAGTACCAATTTTAATTGGACTTGGAGTTGGTATCTTTGCTTCTTATTTAATTTATGTTCCTTCGTTAGGTAATAGTAGTTACTTTGGTAATATAGGGAATTATTTAACTAATATCACAAAGGCTGAAGTTGGACTATTCGATCATTTACCTTGGTATACAATTCCCCAAGCCTTAAAAGATCCATCACTCATTTTAACTGCTGTACTAGCAATATTCCCAATTGCTTTTGCGACAATCCCCGAATCTGCAGCTCACGTAGAGCAATTAGATCTCTATGTTAACAATTTAGCTAATGAACTTAATGATAAAAGGGAATATAAAATTAGTGAATTATTAGATGAAAACTTAATTGGTGATGGTACTGCAGATATTGTAGCTGTTCTTTGTGGTGGTCCGGCGGGAACAAACTACGGTGAAAATGTTAGTGCCTCTACGATAACAAAAAATTTCTCATCACATGTTTTTAAACTTACTGGTGTCTTGGCGATTTTAATAGGAATACTATTATACTTATTAGGTAACTTAAACATTAGTGAAGTTATTACTGAACCAGTAATTAAAGGCGTAAGTTTATATTTATTTGGAGCAATCGCAGTTCAAGGAATAGCTTTAATGATTGATAAACAAGTTGATGTATTTAACCCTAAGATTGTTGCAGTAATGGCGTTTATCGCTATTGTTGGTCTTGGTGTAGACAAAATACCTATAACAAATAAAATCATTTTTCCTGGAATTGGTGTGGCTGCATTCGGTGGTATCATTCTTAACTTGTTACTTGATATAAAATTTAAAAAGAAAACTAATAATAACATTAAAGAGTAATTAAATATATTAAAAAATGCTTCCAAATGGAAGCATTTTTTTATACTCGATCAATTATATTTTCTGATTTTTCTTGCATAAATTGATTTTTATATAACTCAAAGTATTCTCCTCTAAGTTCTAATAATTCATGGTGAGTACCCATTTCGATAATTTCACCTAATTTTAACATAACAATTAAATCACTATCTACAATAGTTGATAAACGATGTGCTACAACTAAACTTGTACGGTTTTGTAATAAGTTTCTTGTTGCATTTTGTAACAGTTCTTCAGATTCAGAGTCGATTGATGAAGTCGCTTCATCTAATATTAAAATCTTAGGATTAGCAATAATCGCTCTTGCAAATGATATTAATTGTTTTTCTCCAAGTGATAATAAATTACCACCTTCGCCAACAAATGTATCATATCCCTTATCTAGTTTTGATATAAAATCATGTGCACCAACAATTTTAGCTGCATTAATTATTTCTTCATCACTAGCATCCAATTTACCATATTTAATATTGTCTTTAACTGATGTACTAAATAAATGTGGTGATTGTAATACATAACCAATTTGAGAGTGTAGCCATGAGATACTTCTTTTACGATAGTCGATTCCATCAATTAATACTTCACCATTTTTCGGTTCATAAAATCTAGCTAATAAATTAACAAGAGTTGTTTTACCACTTCCGGTATGACCAACAAGTGCAACTTTACTACCTGCTTTGATTCTTAAATTAAAGTTATTCAAAATTACTTCATCTTTTTTATATTCAAAAACTATATCTTTATACTCTATATCACCAATAATATCTTCAAATGAATCATAGTTTGGATTTATAACATCACCATATTTAGCAATTACTTCCTCAGTATCTACTATCGTTGGTTTTGTTTCAATTAGTTCAACAATTCTTTCAGCAGAAGCTTGGGCTTGTTGAACGTTATTTAGTATTTGCGTTAACATCATAACTGGGTCAAAGAAGCTTGTCGTTGATCTTATAAATAATAGTAAAACACTTAGAGGAATAACGTTATTTAAAACATCTAAACTTCCTGTATATAAAACTATTCCTAATACTATATAAGTTAAAATTAATAAAATTGAAGAAAATAATGAGGAACGAGAAATAGCTTTAACACTTGCTCTTCTTAAATCATTTGTTACATCATCAAATTCTGCTAAATTTAAATCTTCAATAACTAATGTTTTAGTTGTTTTAGCTCCTAAGAATGCTTCACTGTACTTAGCAGTCGCTTGAGAATTGTGTTTTCTAGCTTCACGGTGACTCTTTAATATTTTCTTTCTAAATAAAATAACAATTATAAACATAACCGGTACAAATGCTAAAACAATTAACCCTAATTTAATAGAATATATAAATAAAATAACTAAAGTAAATAACATATACAATACTGACCAAAAGAAATCTACTAAAGTCCATGAAATAATATTCGATAATCTCTTTGAATCACTTGTCATTCTTGCCATAATCCAACCTTGTGGAGTAACATCATAGTAAGAAAATGACAATCTTTGTAAGTTTTCAAATGATTCTTTTCTTAAACGATAATTTACTTTAGCTTCAATAATACTACCTTGTCTAACAAATCCCCAAACAATTAAACCAAATGACGCTGCCATAATAACTGTTAATATAATAAACGGTACTAAAGTGGTAAAATCTTTTGATTCCACAAACTTATCAATCGCATAAGTATTAACAACGTTAATTAATGATTCTAATAATGCTAACGCAACAGCAAGAACAATTAAATATATAATTGCTG
>DATFIG010000028.1:0-12303 GCA_035270345.1 Haploplasma sp. | reverse complement strand
AAAAACTTGGAGATAATTTATTTTCCAAGTTTTTTGGATTTGAAGAAGGAATTGATATTACAGATGATGTTGCAGTACTACATCGTAGAAATGTTGTTATTAAAAACATTATCTTTATATCGAACCTTTTCTACTCATTTTTATTATTGATATTGTCATTAACTACAAAACAGACTTCGGACTGGACAATTACGATTGTTTCCTTTCCGATGACCTTTTTAATTAATAAATTATTAACAACTTTAGTTAGTTTAGATAAGAAAGACAAAACAAAACAATTAATTGCAACGTATGTCGCATCTTTTTATATATTCTTATCTTCAGTTATTATTTATGCAAGACTTTACAATGGGGCATTTGAAACTGTAGCTTATATTTTAATATATTATTCCTTAGTTGTTATATCACTTTATCAAGATAAAAAACTTTTAAGAACTGCCTTTTTATACTTATTAGTTTTAGTTACACTTATTCATATTATTTGGACCTATAGTATTCCAGGTAATGCCCAAGGGCAATCCGCTTTTCAATTCTTAAGAAACTTCATAACAACCGATCAGTTCGGGGACTTAATATTAAGAACTCTAGTATTCTCGTTATTTTATTTAGTAGTTTATGTAATTGTGTCAATTGGACAATATATGCAAGAAGAACGTAAAAAAGAATTAATAAAACGTCGTACAGTACAAAATGACTTCTCATCTATTGTTGGAAGTTTATTCAATGCGGTATTCATTAATGATCATTTTATTGTTAATAAAGATGTAGTTCATCAAGTTCAAAAAGTAAGTGAGAAGATTGCTGAGTTTACTGGAATGAATAATGCAGAAATAAATAATGTTTCAACATATTCAATCATACACTTGAGATTTGAAGAAGTTAAAGACTTTAACATTTCATCACATGTTTACGATGAAGGAACATATGATACAATCAAAGCTAAAACTAATTTAGGTGCTAATATAATTAATCGAATTGAATTATCACAAACATCTGAATCAGTCGTGCGTTCTCATGTTGAAAATACTTTAGATGAAGAAAAAATGAAAAACTATGGAATTAACCAAATGGATTTATCATCGCAAATAATTTTGTTATCGGATATTTATTTAACTTTAAGAAGTGCTAAGACATATAAGAGACCTTATACACACTCACATTCTTTAGAGTTAATTGAGACTAAGATAACACCTTTCTTTGATCAAGATTTAAGAGAAAGATTTAAAAAATTCGCAAGTGAAATTGAAGAAGTTTATAATAATTTCTAATTAATTGATAATGACACTAATTAGTGTTATAATAATTTTACAAGTTAATCAACTTATTAAGAGCTACGGAGGATAATGACCGATGATGTAGCGGCAACCTATTAAATTAGGTGCCTTCATTAGGGGAAACCAACAATAAGGATAAATGCTAACGCCATCCTTTGTGATGGCGTTTTATTATGAAAGAGGTATATATATATGAATTATTTATTTAGTAGTGAATCAGTAACTAAAGGACATCCAGATAAAGTAGCTGATCATATTAGTGATGCAATATTAGATGCAGTATTACAACAAGACAAGGAAGCACGTGTTGCTTGTGAAACAGCAATTAAGAACGACTTAGTATTAATTTTTGGTGAAATTACTACATCAGCAAAAGTTAATTATGAGGAAGTAGCTAGAAAAGCAATCCTATCATTAGGATATGATAGTGATGAATTAGGATTTAACGCTAATACAGTTGAAGTATTAGTTAAGTTAAGTGAACAATCAAGTGAGATCTCTCAAGGTGTTACTAATGAGGACACATTTAATCAAGGAGCTGGAGATCAAGGTATTATGTTTGGTTATGCTTCCGATGAAACTGAGAACCAAATGCCATTAGCAATTGATTTAGCTCACAAATTAGCTTTAAGATTAACGGAAGTTAGAGAGCAAAATATTGTTGCTAACTTAAGACCAGACGGTAAAACACAAGTTACTGTCGAGTATGATAGTAATAATAATCCTGTTAGAATTGACACAATTGTTATTTCAACTCAACATGATCCTATTCACACACAAGAATCATTAACAACAGAACTTACTAAACATGTTATTAATGAAGTTATTGACAATGAATATATTGATGAAAACACTAAAATATTAGTAAATCCAACAGGAAGTTTTATTTTAGGTGGACCAGCAGCAGACTCTGGTTTAACAGGTAGAAAAATTATTGTTGATACATATGGTGGTTATGCTAAACATGGTGGTGGTGCATTCTCAGGAAAAGATCCATCGAAAGTAGATAGAAGTGCTGCTTACATGGCACGATATTTAGCAAAGCATATTGTTGCTGCTAAATTAGCTAAACGTGTTGAAATTCAATTAGCATATGCAATTGGAATTGCAAAACCAGTATCAGTATTTATTGATACATATGGAACTGAACTAGTTCCTGTTGAAACTATTGTTGAATTTATTAATAACAATTTTGATTTAAGACCGGCAGCGATCATTAGTGCATTAGATCTTAAAGCGCCTCGCTATTTAAAAACTTCAGCTTATGGACACTTCGGAAGAAACGAAGAAGAATTCACTTGGGAAAAACTTGATAAATTAAGTTTATTCGAATCAATTAAATAATCATTTAAACACCATTTTTACTTTTAATAAAAGTAAAATGGTGTTTTTTCTTTAAAATGCTCATATTGTGGTAAAATTAATTAAGGAATGTACAACCTTAATATTTTATAGTAAAATAAAGATGGTGGTGATAATATGGCGATATATGAAGAGTTGGAGCAAATAAGAAAAGAATCGTTTGATAAATATAAGCATTATCAAAAAATTGGTAACTTCGCATCAATAGGTTTAGTTGTATCAATAATAATTTTAGCCTTATCAGTAGAATCAGGATTTTTTATTATTGGCTTTATCTTATTAATTGTTAGTATTGTTTTTATGTCAATTAATTATGGGAAAGCTTCTCAATGTAAAAAGAGTTTTGATAAAATTATTAAAGACCAATTTGTTGATAAAATGCTGAAAGAACATTTTGATGAAGCGAGTTTTGATGCTAATAGTCATGTTAGTATTGGAAAAATTAATTCTGCTGGTTTAACTAGGCAACCAGATCGATACCGTGGGGAAGATTTGATTGTTGGTAGATATAAAGGTGTAGGATTTCAAGTTTCTGATATTATACTAACAGAACGAAGAGTAGTTAGTACAGGGCGTCAAACAACAGTTCAATACATTGATTATTTCAAAGGTAGATGGTACGTCTATAAATTAGAAAAAAAATTTAATGATGTAATTAAAATATTTGAACGTGGTCAGGCGGTTAATACAAGAGGTTTAACTAAAGAAGAAACCGAAATGATTAACTTTAATAAAAAGTTTAACATTTATGCAAGTGATAAACAGTTTTTCTTTTATATAATGAATGCTAGTATGATAGAAAAATTGCTCCTATTAGAAAACTCCCATCGTGGTACTATTCATTATTGCTTTATAGGTGATGAATTGCATATAGGAATAAATGATAATAGTGATTCACTACAAGTTGATTTTAAAAAAACAATTAGTAGAGATTCATTAAGAAGATTTACTGAAGATATTGTATTAATAAAGACGATAGTTGATGAACTACGTTTAGATGATATAAAATTTAAAAACTAAAGGAGAGATTATATATGGAAACAAGCAAAATTATTTTTATTGTTTTAGGTATTATTGTTGTAATAGTTTTATTTATTGTATTTTGGGCAATTGGAATTTCAAACACGATTAAGAGAATGCGTGTTAAAGTTCAAGAGTCAGAATCAGGTATTGATGTTGCTTTAACGCAAAGATTTGATATGTTAACTAAAATGTTTCAAGCTGCTAAAGGTTTTATGAAACATGAACGTGATACTTTAGAATCAATTGTTAAAATGCGTCAACCAGGTGGTAATGCTTCAATGGAAGATAAACAAAAATTTTCTGATGAAGTTGGTCGTGGTTTACAAGCAGTTAATGTAGTAGTTGAACAGTATCCAGAACTTAGATCAAGTGAAACAATGCAAAAATTACAAGATTCTACTGTTCGTGTTGAAGAAAACTTACAAGCTGCACGTCGTATTTATAACTCAAATGTTTCGTCATTTAATGCATATATATTAGTATTTCCAAATAGTATAATTGCAAATCGTGCTAACGCTCAACAGATTCAATTCTTTGAAGCAGAGGAACAAAAACGTCAAGATGTGGAATTCAATTTTTAATTAATAAAGCGCTTATGCGCTTTATTTTTTACTTGTAAAAAAACACGAATTATAGTATTATTATAGAGACTTTAAAAAGGAAGTGAACATGATGTTTAAAAAATGGTTTGACCCTTCACGTAAGGTTTTAAAAGCATCAGCAATCATTGCTGAACAAGTGTATAGCCTTGAAAGTGAAATGGCTCAATTGAGTGATGAAGAAATAAAATTAAAAACTGAAGAATTTAAGAAAAGATACCAAGATGGTGAAACATTAGATGATTTACAAGTTGAAGCTTATGCTTTAGTGAAAGAGGCGTCTAAACGTGTTACTGGAATGATTCCATACCGTGTCCAAATTCAAGGTGCTTATGCTATCCATGGTGGTAATATTGCTGAAATGAAAACTGGTGAAGGTAAAACTTTAACGGCTGTAATGCCAGCTTATTTAAATGCTTTAAATGGACTAGGCGTTCATATTGTTACAGTAAACGAATATTTAGCTTCGCGTGAAGCTAATGGTGAAATTGGAGATTTATTCCGTTTCTTAGGACTGACTGTTGGTCTTAACATTCGAGAATTATCACAAGCTGAAAAACAAGAAGCATATGCTTGTGACATTATGTATTCAACAAATAGTGAATTAGGGTTTGACTACTTAAGAGATCATATGGTTTTATATGCTAAAGATATGGTTGCTCAACGTGGTTTAAATTTCGCGATTGTGGATGAGGTTGACTCGATTTTAGTAGATGAGGCTAGAACACCACTTATTATTTCTGGTGGTTCTAAAAACAATCAAAATTTATATGAAAAAGCAGACCGTGTTGTTAAATCATTTACTGAAGAAGATTATGAAATAGATGTTGAAACAAGATCGATTGAATTATCAGTTGCTGGTATTGAACATGCTGAAAAAGCATTCAATGTTGAAAACTTATATGATATTAATAATGTTAGTATTGTTCACCATTTAAATAATGCTTTAAGAGCAAATATTATTATGACACGTGATAAAGAGTATGTTGTTGATAACGGTGAGATTTTAATTGTAGACCAGTTTACAGGTCGTATTTTACAAGGTCGTCAATTTAGTGAGGGACTACACCAAGCAATTGAAGCAAAAGAAGGCGTTGAAATTAAAAAAGAAACGATTACTGTTGCGACAATTACTTATCAAAACTTTTTTAGAATGTACAACAAGTTATCAGGAATGACTGGTACTGCAAAAACTGAAGAAGAAGAATTTAATGAAATTTATAACATGGATGTTATTGTTGTTCCAACAAACCGTCCATTAGTTAGAGAAGATGCATCTGATTATATTTATGCAACTGCAGAACAAAAATTTAATGCATTATTAGATGAAGTTGAAAGAAGACATAAAACAGGTCAACCGATTTTAGTTGGTACTATTGCAGTTGAAACAAGTGAATACTTATCCTTTGAATTAAGAAAACGTCGTATTCCGCATGAAGTTTTAAATGCTAAGAACCATGAAAGAGAAGCTGAAATTATTGAAAATGCTGGACAAATTGGTTCAGTTACTATTGCTACTAACATGGCTGGACGTGGGACAGATATTAAACTAGGTGAAGGTGTAAGAGAACTTGGTGGATTAGCTGTTTTAGGTAGTGAAAGACATGAATCAAGAAGAATTGATAATCAGTTAAGAGGTCGTTCTGGACGTCAAGGTGATCCAGGTTTCTCAAGATTCTATTTATCTGCAGAAGATGAATTACTAGTTCGTTTTGGCGGAGAAGCATTTAAACGTCGTGTTGCAATGATTCAAAACTTAAGTGATGATAGTAAAGATCCGATTGAGTCAAAAATGTTTACAAGATTTGTTAGTAGTGCTCAAAAGAAAATTGAAGGTTCAAACTTTGATTCTCGTAAAAACGTATTAAAATATGATGATGTATTAAGATTACATCGTGAAATCATTTATAAAGAACGCCGTAATGTTTTATTATTAGATAATATTGAAGAACAAGCTATTAATATGGTTTACAAATCAGTTGAAGATGACTTCTATAACTTTATTGATGATTCTAAACGTACTGTTGTAGTTGAGTATGAAGCATTAGTTAAGCACTTTGATGGTGCTATCTTTAAAGATGATGTATTAAAGTTAGAAGATATCGAAGGAATGAGTGTTGAAGAAACACTTGAGTATTTATTAGAAATTGCTAAGAGTGAAGTTGAAGGCAAGAAAGAATCTATTCCAGAAGAAATTTTTAATGAATTCTTAAAAGTAGTAATGTTAAGAGTAATTGATACTTACTGGATGCGTCATATTGATACAATGAGTGAGCTACGTCAAGGTGTGTCATTACAAGCTTATGGACAACAAAATCCATTAGTTATTTATCAAAAAGAAGGATATGAATTATTTGAAGCGTTAGTTAATAATATTAGTAGAGATATTACTAAGTATGTATTAAAAGCAAATATTCAAGTAAATGTTGAAAGAGAAGCAGTTGTTAAAAATACTGCAACAAATCAAGGTGGAGAAGTATCAGGGAAACGTCCTCGTAAGAGAAAAGTTCGTGGTAGAAATACTCCTTGGTAATAAAGGGGTAATATTATGGAAAGATATGAAGTTAATCGTTTAATTGAAAAGTTAACTGGACAAATAAATGATTTAGACAATAAAATAAATCCTACTAAACTTTTAGAAGAGTTAAAAGGATTAAATGAAGCAATGCAAGCTGCTGATTTTTGGAATAACACTGATAATGCTACTAAGGTAACTAAAGAAGCTAACTTAATTAACCAAAGAGTTAATGACTTAAATAGTGTTAAAGATAAATTAGCTGGCATTGTTGAATGGTTAGAAATTAGTGAAGAAAGAACTGAAGAATGGGATATTCTAGAAAATGATCTAACTGATTTAGAAAAAGAATTAGATGCATTTTCAATTGAAGTATTATTAAGTGGTCAGTATGATATGAATAACGCTATTTTAGAAATCCATGCTGGAGCTGGTGGAACAGAAGCACAAGATTGGGCAGGATTACTATACAGAATGTACCAAAGATTTTCTAATATTAGTAATTATAAGTTTGAAATTGTTGATTTACAAGCTGGAGAAGAAGCTGGAATTAAATCAGTTACGATGTTAATTAAAGGTGACTTTGCTTATGGTTATTTAAAAGCAGAAGCTGGAGTACATCGCTTAGTAAGGATATCACCATTTGATTCAAATGCGCGAAGACATACTAGTTTTGCATCTGTTGATGTTATGCCGGAAATTAATGATGAAATTAATATAGATATTAAAGATGAAGACATTAGAGTAGACGTTTATCGTTCAAGTGGTGCTGGTGGACAGTCCGTTAATACAACTGACTCTGCTGTACGAATTACACATATACCAACAAATATTGTTGTTACATGTCAAAACGAAAGAAGTCAAATTAAAAATAGAGAAACTGCATTTAAATTATTACAATCTAAATTAATTGCAGAAGAACTTAGAAAACAAGCAGAAAAATTGTCAGACATTCAAGGCGAATTAAAAGATATAGCGTGGGGGTCACAAATTAGGTCTTATGTTTTCCATCCTTACCAAATGGTTAAAGACCATCGTACAAACTATGAAACATCACAAATTGAAGATGTTATGGATGGGGAAATTATTGATTTTATTAATGCCTATTTAAAAGCAGGTGGCGTATAATGTTTAAAAATAAGCAAAAGATTAATGAATTTATTCAAATTACGATTGGAGTAATTTTTGTTACCTTGGGTTTTTATTTTTTCTTTTCACCAGCAAATTTAGTTACTGGTGGGGTATCAGGTTTATCAATTATATTTAGACAAATCTTTAGTGCATCAGAAACAGGTGTTAGTATTTTTATATTAGTAGCTAACTTGCTTTTATTATTAGTTGGTGGACTAGTGTTAGGAAAAGAATATTTCTTAAAAACTGTTTATGGAACAATAATGTTACCTTTGCTTATTTATTTTTATTCACTAGTAATACCAAGTGATTTTAACTTATTAAGTAGTGTAACTGATAATACTAGTCGTCTTATTATAACTACAGTATCAGGTGCAGTATTAACTGGATTTGGTCTAGGTCTTGTTTTCAAAAATAACGCTACTACTGGTGGTACTGACGTGCTACAAAAGATTTTAAACACTAAGGCTAAGTTACCTTATTCAATTACTATTTATTTAACAGATGCTTTAGTAATATTAGCTGGATTATTGATATTTAAACTAGAAGCTACTTTCTATGCAATTTTAGCTCTATCGATTGTAGGGTTTGTTGTTGATCGAGTTGTATTATCTGGAAGAACTGGTTATACAGTTTTTATTGTTACAAATGATTACCAATTACTTAAGGATGCTATTTATGCTAAAGTAAATCGCGGTGTAACTAAAGTTCAAGTTGTTGGTGGTTATAATGAGGTAGATCGAGATATGATTATTTGTACTATTAGTAGAAATCAACTTTATAACTTAAAAAGTGTTGTTGCTGAAATTGATCCATTAGCATTTACATTTATTACAAAAACGACTGAATCAGTTGGTCAGGGTTTTAATTAGTGGTTAAAATAATAAAAAAACTTAGACATTATACTGAGGTAGAAATTGATCAAGTAGTCTACAATATTGAAAATGAAGTTGTGTATAAATATCAAATTAATAATGGTTCTACCATCGACAAGGAACGTTTAAAAGTTATTTTAGATGATAATAAGTACTATTATTATGACCGTATAGCTAAGAATAAGTTAAAAAAACCAATGTCAGAAAAGCAAATGATTGATTTTCTGACAAAGGAAAGAGCACCAAAGAAATTGATTGAACAGTTAATTAACAACTATAAAGATTTCAATTACCTAAATGATGATAGTTATGTTAGTAGTTATTTAGAGTTTTCTAAGAAAAGAGAAGGACCTAAATTAATGGCTGCAAAACTTAAAAGTAAAGGAATTAATAATGAAGTTATTAATGAGCAATTAGATAGGATTGATGAGAAAGATATTATTGAAGATATAGTTAGTAATACCTTAAATAAAAAGATTACTAAAAATAAAGTTCAACATACTAATGGCTTAAAAGCAAGTCTAATTAACAAAGGTTATTCAAATAGTTTAGTATTTGAAATTGTTGATCGTATATATTTAGATGTAGAAGTTGATGAAACAGAATTTATTAAAAAAGATTATCATCGATTAGTTAATCGATATAAAGACAAAAAAGAAGGAAATGAACTTACTTATTTTATAAAAAGTAAACTTTATGAAAAGGGGTATAGTTCAAGTTCTATTACTAAAATTTTAGAAGATAATTAGTTTGTAATTAAGTTGTAAACAGACTTTACAAACAAAAATATTTTTGTTAAATTTATAGTGTATTTAATATGAATCGTATAATTGGTCTAATATGGCGACCGAGTTTCTACAGTGCTACCGTAAATTGCACAACTACGATTGGTTATTGTCTTTTTTGACTTTGCCCAATGTAGGAGAAACCAAAGAATCTTTGGTTTTTTGTTTTTTATACGATCCTTTAATTAAATATAAAAATATAAGAGGAGAAATATAGATGATACAGAAGATTGCAAGTTTTTTTAATTTTCAAGAACGAAGAGCAACATTCAAGGGTGAAATTATTGGTGGATTAGTTACATTTTTAGCTATGAGTTATATTTTAGCTGTAAACCCGGTAATGATTAGTGAAGCAGGTATTCCTCTCGGAGGTGCATTTATAGCAACTGCACTTGGAGCTGCATTAGCCACAATTATTATGGCCTTTTTAACAAACTTTCCAGTTGCTTTAGCACCAGGGATGGGAGTTAATGCGTTTTTTACTTATACAATCGTTGGTGGTATAGCAGGTACAGCATCGTATGGTATAGGTTATACTTGGCAAGAAGCATTAGCTATCTCATTTTTAGGAGGAGTTATCTTTGTAATAATTTCGTTTACACCGATTAGAAAAAAATTAATTGAAGCAATTCCAAACGGATTAAAATCTGCAATTGGTGTAGGAATTGGATTCTTTATTGCATTTGTTGGATTACAAAATGCTGGTATTATTGTTGCAGATCCAGCAACTGGAGTAACATTAGGAAACTTTTTAGATCCGAACGTTTTAGTTGCAGTGTTTGGAGTCTTTCTAATTATTTTTTTACACAATATGAAAGGTAATTTATCTAAGTTTTCTTTTATAATTGCAATTGGTACAACAGCAGCACTATATGCTCTTTTAGCATTATTTAATGTAGAAGGACTAATTGAAATCAATAAACTTTCTTATAGTGATCTAGGCGGTTTTAAAGAAACTTTTGGTGGTTTTATTACTGGTTTTAAAACAATGTTTCAAACGACACCAGAAGTTATTGTTAATGGTACTGTAGCAAGAGAAGCTTTTACAGTAACTCAAAAACTAACGACTTTGCCATTCATTGTTTTTGCTTTATTATTTGTTGATATATTTGATACTGCTGGTACTTTAGTAGCTGTTACTAAAGCCGCTGATTTAGTAGATGAGCAAGGTAATATTCCTAATTTAGATCGAGCTTTATTTGCTGATGCTGTTGGAACACTTTTAAGTTCATCATTTGGTACACCAGAAATTACATCATTTGTTGAATCATCAACTGGTGTTGAGTCAGGTGCAAGAACAGGTTTTTCTAATATAATTGTTGCAGCATTATTTTTATTATCAATCTTACTATATCCATTTATGGGAGTGTTTAATATTTTACCAGTAACATCAATGGCATTAGTGCTAGTAGGAGTTTTAATGGCCAGTCAAATTAGTGAAATTGATTGGACTGATAAAGCCGTTGCTGTTTCATCATTCTTAACAATACTAGGGATGGTTGTAACTTACTCTGTATCTGATGGTATTGCTTTTGGATTTATTACATATTCAATTTCAATGTTAGCTTCAAGAAGAGGTAAAGAAGTTCCGGTTTTAATCTATATATTATCTCTTGGCTTCATTTTATATTTTGCATTACATGCATTTATGTTTTAAATATTTGAATTATTTTGATAAGGCGAACTATATTTGTTCGCCTTTTGTTTTAAACTCATAACTTCTTATAACAATAATTGAAAAAGCGCTTAAAACTTGCTATAATAACATGGTAGTGATTTTACACATAATATCTATTAATAGGTTGTTTTTATAATAGTAAAGGTCTTATAGGTTAGATTTCTTGTACAATAAAAACATCCATGTTAATATTATGTTGTAAACACGACTAATTATAATTAAACGTTTGAAAGACAAGACAATGATAAAGGAGAGAAACATGAGAATTGAATTTTGGCTAGACTTTATATGCCCAATGACATATTTAACACACAAAAATCTAACAGAAGCAATTAAAGAGCTTGGGTTGCAAAATTACGAATTCTATTATCGCAGCTTTCAAGTGAAAGAAGCGGATTTTAGTGGTGATGTAGTCGATCTATTTTTAGAACATCATTGTAACCAAAGTAAAGAATCTAATATAAAGTTTTTAGAAGATAATTTCCCAAATTACCGTAACTTTAAGTTTTATAATACAAATTTAGCGCACCAATTATCACACTTATCAAAACATCAGAAAAAAGCAGTTGAAACAAATACTGCAATATTCGAAGCTTACTTTGAAGATGGATTAGATATTAGTAATAAAGATGTATTAATGAGTATTGCAAAAAATGTAGGTTTAGATCTAAATGATTCTGAAATTACTTTAGATACAAGATGTTATACAAATCAAATTGCTATTAATAAAGAAAATGCAAGTGGTCGTGGAATTGTTGAAATACCGCATATTAGAGTTAATGTAAAGAATAACTATAATGGTTATTTAAGTAAAGAAGAAATCAAAAATACACTAATTGACATCATAAATAAAAAAGGTGTTAAGTTTGAAGTGTGTGGCGAATTATGTGAATTTTAAAAGTAGTCTTAGCTAAGACTATTTTTTTATATTTTCATATATCAAGATTAGTATTAATTACACATTTATGATAAAATATTATCATAAGTATAAATGAATAAGGAGGGCAAGATGGCACATTTATTTGATTTAATTCACCCTAATTTTTTTAGTGTGCTAGCTT
>DATFIG010000027.1:0-11123 GCA_035270345.1 Haploplasma sp. | reverse complement strand
AAAGACGGGTTTGTTTTTATTATAAAAGAGTTGGAGGATTATAATGGAAGTATTTAAAGTTAGTTATAGTTATGTTCATAGTATGACAAGATTTAATGTAGAAAGTAAGTTTTTAGCATTAGATAGAGCAGATGCTATATTCAAAATTAAGAAACAATACATAGGTTATCACATTGATATTTTAGATGTTGAATTGGATAAGTAAATGGTAATAAAATACAAGACTGAATATTCAGTAACGGATAATTTAAACATAAACACAGCACTTGATATAGCTTGGACACAATGGCAAACATTAAGTGGAACTACCAATGAAAAGTTAACAATGGTTAACTCTATGTTTACAGGCGTTATCTTTACCTATATAAATAATAAGTTGGTAGCTGTGTGATTTATAAGGGAGGAATAAAATATGATGACTAAACAACGCAAGAACACATTAGCTGCGGCAGCATTTATTACAATGGTAGCATTCGCACTTATTATAGGTGTTATTATTAACCAACCAAAGAAATACCACCGTGTTGAATCTAACGCCGAGCACGCTTATATAGTCGATACCAACCGCGAGTTTGCAGTCGATCCCAACGAAACTATGGTCTATAAATACAACGTTAAAATATACTTTATTAACGAACAAAAATATAAGACTTTAAATATACTTATATGGAACGGAGGATATTATGTTTACTACTAAAATTAGAGAAGATACCAAAAAATACTTAAACAATAACAACTTAACACAACAGGATATAACTAACCAACTTGGTATTTCTAAACAATAAATATAATCACCATAAGAAAGGAGGTTTAATAATGTGGAAAAAATAGAAAAGCATATCTTATATGAAATGATAAATAATAATCTTAACATTGATATTAGCAGAGAAGATAACAAATTTTTAAGTTTAGAATTTCAACAACAATATAATTTGATAAAAAGAATGAGAACTCAAAACGTTCCAATTTATCAAACTAATCTTGAAACATATGCGTTAATGGAAAATATAACTATTGATCCATCTTATCCCACTCAAGAAGCTTCACTACTTGATAAGAACTTATTAGATACTTTAAAACTAATGGCTTTTAAGAAAGAAAATGATATTAAAGTAGAAGGTATGCAAACTCTATTCGAGCAATATAAGTCTGGTGATGAAAAAGCCGGTTTAGAAATTGTAAAAAGAATAACACATAATAAAACTAACCAAGTTCAAGTAACTTCAATGGCTGATTATTATCAAGATGAAGCAAAATTCTTTCGTGGAGTAGTAGATAAAACTCCATTAGATGGTTTGGTGTTTTGGGGACATGGGAAAAAGAATACTACACAGTTTTTAGCACTTTCTAAAATATTAAAAAGAATAGCACCAACTGATTTAGTTGTAATAGGAGCAAGACCTTCAGTAGGTAAAACAAGTTTTGCATTAGCGATTATGAATGCACTTTATAAGAATGATTACAAACCAATGTTTATATCTTTAGAAATGACAAACCAAGAGTTAATGAGAAGAATGGCAACAGCTAAAAGTGGTATCACAAATAATAAATTATTTAGTAGTGAAAGTTCTTTAACACAAGAACAACAAGCATTATATGAAAGTTCACTATTAGAAGTGGCAAAAATGGATAAGATTTTATTAGTAAATGAACCACCTAAAAGTTGGTTAGAAATGAAGTCTTTAATTATTAGACACATTGATGAAATTGATTATGTAATTATCGACCACCTACACATTATCGCAACCTATGATGGAACTCAAAGTAATGATTTAAATATCATGTATGGAAACATCACAAGAGATATGAAAGAGTTTTGTAGAGTTTATAAAAAACCTATTATAGTATTAGCTCAATTAAATAGAGAAGTTAGGGGAGCAAAAATTGAAACAAGAAACCCTGCTTATGTTAAACCTAATATGACAGATTTAAGAGCAAGTGGTAGTATCGAACAAGATGCCAATACAATTATTATGTTAAATAGAAAACTACCTAATAGAAAAGGGCATGAGTTAGAACTTGAACTAAAACAACATACTGATAGCGGGAACTTTCCAATCACATTAACTGTTGAAAAAAATAGGAGTGGTGGAACTGGGGAAATAGAGTATTTATTTAGAGCATCAACTGATAGATGGGAAGAAAGAAATCAACCTAAAGTAGATATAGGAAGTACACAAAAGGAAGGAGGTTATACATATGGTAAGTAAAAACTTATTAAAAAAAGAAAATGTATCAAAACCAAATGGATTTATTAACTTTGGACTTATGCAACACTTAACACCAAATGAATTTTACCTTTATACCTATCTAATCAACGCACCAAGCAACTTTGCTCCAACATACGATAAGTTTATGACTATTATGAAAATACGCTCTAAAACGACAATACACAACATTTTAAGAACACTTAAACAACATGGCTTATTAGATACTGAACGAGTAGAACATAACATTTGGATTTGGACTGTTTATCATATCAATGAAACCGAAGCAAGAGAATTGATAGTTGAAAAAGTAGAACAACACCAAAAGAGTGTAGATAGAATTGAATTACAAGAAAGAATTGATATCTTACAAAAAACATTAGATATCGTAAGTGGAGAAGCATATGATAATACATTAGATGAATTATTAAAACTTCAAATGGAATTAGGAAGGAATGATTAAGTGGAATACGTTTTAAAGTATGAAGATAAAAATCATAAGTACTGGTTAGAAGATGATAAAGGAACATTTATAATTGATTTAATTTCGGCAACACAACTTATGAGCAAACATGGTTTGTCAGTTAATTATGATGATGTTCCACCAGAGATTTTAGAAAACGCAGCATTGTTTGGTAATATTCAACACGCTTGGTTAGAAAGATATTATAAAGGTTTAGCAGTTTATGATGAATTATCATCTATCGCCAAAGAAGGAGTTGATATACTTAAAGCACATGGTGTTGATCCTATCTTTAACGAGTTAAAAGTTAATGATGAAATGGTAGCAGGAACAATTGATATGGTAGGTTTCGTACATGATAGATATATCTTAATTGACTATAAATTTACTTATAACTATAACGCTTCAAGTATTCAGTGGCAACTAAACATTTATAAAAAACTACTCAAAGCTAAACACAACATTGAAGTTAGTGAATTAAAATGTTTGTGGTATAACAAACGAATGGAAAGATTTGAATTAAGAAATGTACCTATCTTTGATAATGATTTAGTAGGAGAGTTATACGAAACTGAAAAGAGTGGTGGTATATATATTGATACTCAAACAAGAAGTTTAGATTTATTTTCTAAAACTACTAATCTTGATAAAGAGTTATTTAAATTAGATAAAGCAAAGGAGATGGTAAAAAGTTTAGAAGAACAAGTAAATATTCAAAAACAAGAGTTTTACAAAATGATGGAACAAAGTGGTATAAGAACTTATTATACAGATAGGTATATGATAACAAGAGTACTTCCTACATCTTGGACTGATGAAAATGGAGAAGTTAAAGAACGAGTAGGGTACTTAAACGTTAAAGAAAAAAAGGGGAAATGAAATTATGGGTAAAGTTGATTTAAAATATGGAGATGAAAAAGATGGAGAATAAAAGTTTTAAGTTAAGATTTTTAGAATTACAAAACGAAGTTAAAGTTAGTAAAGATGTAAGAAATAAGTATGCTGATTTTGATTATAGAACTAAACCACAAATTTTAGAAACTATCAAACCAATCGCTTTAAAGTATGGAATTATTATTACTACAACGAGTGAATTAGTTGAAGTTGGAACAAAAGTTGTTGATTTCGATGGCAAGTTAATTAATGAAACTAAAAACGAAGGTGGTAGAGTTTTAAACCAAACTTATCAAGGTTTACAACATGCAATTGTATCAAGAGTATTTGTAAACTCAACGGCTATTGCAACTGATATTTATAGCGACCAAAGTATCAAAGCACAAGCACAAGCCGAACTACAAGAAAAAAGGGGAACTAAAATGAGTGAACCACAATTAACCGGTTCAAGTGATAGTTATGCAGGTAAATACGCATTAGGAAACTTACTTGGTTTAGATGATAATAGCGACCCAGATAGTGCTAATAACACTGTTAAAGTTGTAGAAAACAATGTAGCAACTACACAAACAACTGTTGATGATAATGTAGTTAGAGTTCAAAAGTTAAGGCAAGAACTTGTTTTAATGGAAGTAAAAGAATTTACTTTAGATAAAGTTAAAGAGCTTACTGAAATAGTTAAGATTGATGTTGAAGGAACAGCATTTAATATGTTGTTAGGTAAAGCAAAAGCTAATGGCTTAAAATATGATGAAAATACGAAAGAGTGGGGTAAATAATTATGAGTTACGTAGTAGGAAATAGAATGCAACCAGAGCATAGTTTTGAAGAAAGAAAGAATTTAGATAGAGAAGGGACTTTTAGAGCAAAAATCTCTTATGTAGGAATTAAAGAAGTAGCACTTGATCCAAACAAAGCAGGAGATAAAGCAATGATTGATACATTTGGAACAAATTTTAAGAAATCACAAATCACAATTAAGTTTGAAATTGGAGATGATTTACAACAATGGTTAAATATCTTCCAAACATTTAACAAAGAAACATTTAGCGTAGAGTATCAAGGTTGGGTATTAGATATGGTTTCAAAAGGTGTAGGAATTAACGAAGGAACAAACTTTGCAAGTATTGAAAATTGGGTAGATTATATTAGAGATAAAGAAGTAGAAATTGTAGTAAAACAAAAAGGCGACTGGTTTAACATTGATGATATCTTGCCAGTTGAATTAGCATTTTGATTAAAGTTTATATAAATGATAAGTTAACGTTCGAAGGAGGAGTAAGAAGTACCGGTAGAAATATCGGTATTTCTCCAAGAACGATATCTAAACTTAAAACTAAAGAAGCTAAACATCTACCCAAACATGCAACATGTGATTACATTGTTATAAATGGAGTTGCTTTTCACAAAAAAGATACTTCTAATTCTTTAAGAAATAAAACATCATTCCAAGTTGGATTTGAAATTAACTTAAATAATAAAATATATAAAATTACAAACATAAATAAAAAAAGTGATGGAGTTTACTACACATATAATAACGATATTGTAGTAAGAGCAAGAAATGTATATAATAACTACTGGACTTTAAGAATAGGTTTAAAACGTGCCTTACTTTAGAACTATCTATGAATTAGATAACGATAATAATATTTCTAACGTATTTTTAGAACCAGTAGATGAATTATTTAATTACTTTATGTTTGTAAAAGATAACGAATTAATTGTAAATAGTTGTAGAAATAAGATTACTAAATCATCTATACTATTTGATATTGAGATACTTAACAAATACAAAGAACAAAAGTTAGGTATATTTGAGAGTTTAAATGCTTTTTCACAAAGTTTCTTAATTAAGATGAGAGATGACTACGGAATAACATTTAACGATTTAAAAGGAGCAATAGAACGTGGTAGAAATTACAATCAAGGAAGAAATCATAATCAAGACCCATTCCAAAGACTTAATCAATTTTTTAAAGGATACACTGTGGGTTCACAATCCTGAATATTTAAATAAAGTTAAAAGAAAAGCATGGATTGGTAAAACACCTAAAAAACTATTAATGTATAAACAAGACCAAAACAACTATATAGTTCCTTACGGGTTTAAAGATAGTTTATTTGCGTTTTTAAGGGAAAATGATATAAGTTATCACGCTGAAAACAAAACTACTCTAAATGAATTAAAAATGATGCCAATACAAGATTTAAGTTTGTATGATTATCAAGAAAAAGCAGTTGATATAGTATCATCACATACTAATGGAGTATTAGTTAGTCCAACCGGTAGTGGTAAAACACGCATGGGTATGGCTTTAATCGGTAAACTTAATGTTAAAACGTTATGGATCACAAATAAAATAGATTTATTAACTCAAAGTAAAAAAGTATTTGAAAGTTTTTATTCAAATAAAGCAGGACAAATTAGTGGTGGAAAAGTAAATATTCAAGATGTTACATTCGCAACAGTTCAAACCTTAAACAATGTTGATTTAACTGATTTTAAAGATACTTTTGGACTTATAATTGTTGATGAATGTTTTACAGGTGATACTGAAATTCTAACTGATAAAGGTTATATTAAGTTTAAAGATTTAAAAGATGAAAAAGTAGCTCAATATCATAGTAATGGTGATATAAAATTTGTTAAACCTATTAGAAAAATAAAAAAACATTATGAGGGTGAAATGATAGACTATAAAATCCATAGAGATGCAAGAGTTTTAATGACACCAAATCATAGACAAATTTATAGAGATAACAATAACAATATCAAAGAAGTATTAGCAAAAGATATTAATAGAGGTAGAACCATTGTCGCTGGTAAAGGAACAGGAATAAATAATTCATTAAGTTACACTGAAAAATTATTAATAATGACACAAGCGGATGGTTATAAAACTAAAAGTGCTACAAATCAATATCAAGTTCAATTTAATAAAGATAGAAAAGTTGAAAGATTTTTAGATATAGTAGATAACTTACAATTTGATATTAGATTAAATGAAGTAAAAGCAAGAAAAGGTGCAAGAAGATTTACATATTATTTACCAGAAGGAATTTACCCAAAGTTATTGTCTAATGTATTTCATATTGATGATTTCGGTTATCAAAAAGCAAGAGAATTTATAGATGAAGTTTGTTTTTGGGATGGTTATTCTAAAAATGGTAAAAATGTAAACTATGATAGTATTGTTAAAGAAAATGTTAATTTTGTATCGGCTATTGCAACTCTTGGTGGTTATAAAAATTATCAAATAGTTAAAGAAGATAACAGAAGTGAAAACTTTAGTGATATACATAGAGTATTTTTTGTAGATAAAGAAACAAAGTCTATGTATGAGCAAAAACAAGACATCAAAACAACTAATTATAAAGGTGATGTTTATTGTGTAGAGGTTGAAACAGGAATGATAGTTGTTAGAAGTGAAGGTCATACATTTATTAGTGGTAATTGTCATAGAGTTGTAGGTGCTCCAACCAATACAATGCAGTTTTATAAAGTTTTATCAAGTTTAAATGCTAAATATAAATACGGATTAACAGCAACAATGTTTAATAAACCTAATTATGCATCTCAAACTCCTATATATGTCGTAGGAGAGGTTTTACACGAGATAGATAGTAAAGATATACCAAGAGTAAATGCAACGCATATAAGGGTCGATTTAGACACTCCTACAAGTGATGAGTATCTTATGCCAGATAGAACAATAGATTATATGGAACAAGTTAACTATTTATACAATAACTATGAAAGAAATATCGCATTAATAACTAATATGTTAAAAAACTCACATAGGCACAATATTGTTTTATCTAATAGAAACGAACATTTAAATATTTTAAAGGATTTATTAGAAAGTTTAGGAATGAAAGTTGGAGTTGTTATTGGAGAAACTAAACCAGTTGAACGTGAAAAGTTATTTCAAGAGTTTAGAGAAGGTAAAATTAACTTTTTACTATCTAATTATATGTTATTAAAAGAAGGACAAGATTTACCTATTGCTGATACATTACATTTAGTTATGCCAGTGAGAGATAAAATTACGACTATTCAGTCAGTTGGTAGAATTGAAAGATTATACAAAGGTAAAAAAGATGCTTTTGTATTTGATTACGTTGATAAAAACATAGGCAATTTAATTGGTATGTTTACAGATAGAAGGAGGCATTTAAATGCAAGATAGTAATATTAAGACAGGAACACAAGCGGAAAGTTTTGTAGCACAAGAATTAGCAAAGAAAGGTGCATTTGTAGGTGATTTTAACAAAAGTAGAACAGGTTCACAACCATTCGACCAAATAGCGATTACTAATATATTTACATGGTGTTATGATGTTAAACATTGTAACGTTGATAGATTTGATTTTAGTAGAGTTGAAGCTAACCAAACAAACGCTTTGAATTATATTCATGATGAAATAGATAACCCACAAGTAGTGTGTGGTTTTGCGTTAGTATTTGAAGATGAAATATATTTCTTATCGCTTTATCAATATAAACAATTTTTAAGTGAAGGACGAAAGTCGTGTAAGGTATCAACATTAAGTAAAATGTTAGGAGTGGTGGAATGAGTGAAAAGATAGATAAGTTTTATGGTATGATTAACTATTTTATTCTTGCTGGGATATTAATTGCTTACTTTATTTATTATGCTTTAAGTTATGATAAAAGTTTTGTAGATATAATAAGCGACTGGACTACAATAGTTCATACAGCATTTGTTATATTCGCTCAAATCATAACTATTTCAATAGCACATGGTAAATCATTAGATGATGCTTTATCTCATGTCAACTTTATAGACGCCAACAAGTTAAATAATGAAATAATCAAGTTCTTTAGACAACACTACGAAGAGTTATTAAACTATATAACCAAGTTAAACAAAAATGAACGTGAAGCAACTGAAAGAGATTTCTTATTTGCAAATGAAGTAGTATCAGTTAAAGAATTAAACAAAAAACAATTAAAGAGATTTAAGAAACTAAAACCACTTGTTTATTCATCAAAAGGAATTATCAAACCTATTTATTCTAAACATAACAAAGGTAATAGAGTTGACTATGATGCTTCTGTTAATATTGATGGTAAAAAGTTTAGGTCTATGTTAACAAAAATTTTAACTGGTTTATTATTTGCACTACTAACAGTTCAAGTTTCTATCGTATGGAATAATATGGGACAAGCTTTCTTTGCAACGACGATACTTGCGGCAGGTATGGCAATTACATTCTTTTTTAACTACTCTAAATTAATGAGAGAATTAACAAAAGTAGCACCAGAGTTAGTTGGTAATAAAGAAAACTTTTATTTGGGATTTAAAGAATATTTAGAAAGTAAACCTAAAAACAATAATATAGAACCACACGTTATACCGGTAAAGGTTAATCAACCAATTATTGTTGATGAAGATATATTAAGGCAAGAAAAAAAGGACTTATAGTTAGTCCTTTTTTTTATATATTAAGGTTTGTTTATTACATTGTTTAAAGCATCAGTTAAGTTTTTCAACTCATCATCACCTTCAAAACCATTCATTGCTAAATACTCTATACAATATACTCCCCAACTCACTAAAGCTATTAAGAACACCATAAATAAGTTAGCAACTACCATGTTTATTAAGTATAAAACTAATGTTCCAACTCCAAGTGATATAAATACACCTAACCTTCTTCTTTTCTTAAACCATTGCATTTTACCACCAACTATTAACGATACAATTAAAACTCCAAGTCCAGATAGTATAAATGCTATTGGTAAACTGACGCCTTCTTTTCGATTTAAAGCAAACTTACTAATTTCATTTAATACTAATTCAGTTCTTTCTTCATTAGCTTCAACTACAAAAATTTCTTTGTTAACTTGTATGGTATCTCCTTCAAACAAGAATATTCCATAATATCTAACGCTTGGATGGTATTGAGTTCTACCATAAAAAGTAATCTTATTATCAAACTTATAAACGAATATTCTATCACTATTAATATATACATCAACTTCAGCATTTTTTTCTATCTCAACTTTGTGATCCACCCTAATGTTAAATAATGTAGCACTTAAGAATAAATAAATACTTACCGGAGCAACTAATGTGATGATAGTTAAAACTTTATAAATTATCTTCTTCATTGTTTAACACCGCCTTAATTTTGTTTTTAATATCTTTATCAATTAACGGATTTGTAATTCTACTTTCTAATTCTAACTTTAATAATTTATTAGTTTCCTTTTGTAATTTAATACTTTCATCAAGTTTAATATTTTCTTGTTCTTTAAGTTCGTTAAATCTATTGATGTTTGTGTTTTGTTTAACAACCACACTATCTAACTTATCTATCTTGTTAAACACTTCGCTAAACTCTTCTCTAATAGTCATAAATTGCGTTATATTAAGTTTTTGTGAGTTATTGGTAAAGTTCTTCATATATAATAAAGCACTCGATATAACGCCGGTAAATGCACCACTATATAAAAGCATAAAGTTATTAAGCATTGGTATCTTATTTTTAAATTCAATAGGAATAGCAAATTCATAAACAAGAGCAAATGTCAGCCAAGTATAACCTATGATAATTAAAGCATTTATAATCTTTTTCATCTTGCGTTCAGTCCTTCCCATATTTTATTTAGTAATTCTTTTAATTCTTTATTTTCTTTTTGTAGTAAATTAAAATTATTATTTAAAGTCTTTATGTCAGTTGTTAAACCATCTAAATATTCGCTTAATTTAATATCACTAACCAAAGCTTCAAATACTGGTATAATTTTTTCTCTTTGTAAGGATCTATCATAAACCTTAATATAATCAGTTTCAATTTTGTTTTTTTTAAAAAACTCCAACTTATTTATCTCCTTCATCTTTATCTTCCCCTTTCTTATCTTTGAATATTGTCTTTCTAAAGAACGTTGCTGTGGCTAAAAATATAGGGAAGAATGGCGTAAAAGGTCCTGCCCAGAATAATACGCCACCTATACCTACACTATACATCCACTTAATTTTAAATATAGTGCCAAAAACTATAAACGCTAATAACCACCCATAAAATATAATGAACGATATAAAGAGTGATATTAACCCTTTAAGCGAGCCAAATGATTTGATTAACGTCCATAACCACTTGAAAAACCTTTTAGTCACTAAATATCACTCTCCTTTATCTTAATACCTTTATTCAAACTCTATTTCAGGTTCTGGTGCAACTTCTTGTCTATAATATTCTTCTTTATCTTCACGTTTGACGCCCGTTGAATAATCATATCCTAATGTTATTTCATTTGACATCTTAAAGTTGTCGTGAATTCTAACAAATATGTAACCTTCTTCTGCTGTGATTTTTTTATGTGTCATTTTAAACCTCCTTTTTTATCATTATTGAAACTCAGGTTCTTCTAAAGGTATATCTTTTACAATATACTTTTTGACTACCTTATCGCTAAAAATATCATACCCCGTTGGTTGAGCATATTGTGTTTCTGGATTATACTCAGGTTTAATATCTTCTAAAGGCAACCAACCTTCTTCTTTCAAAGTTTCAATCGGTAACAA
>DATFIG010000026.1:0-23036 GCA_035270345.1 Haploplasma sp. | reverse complement strand
GTATAATTATACAATGCTTACGAGGAGGTAATTATGGAAAAAGACGTAATTAAGTTAATAGAAAAATATGATTCAATTGTTATTCACCGTCATACAAGACCAGATATGGATGCGATTGGTTCACAAATGGGTTTATACCATTTAATTAAGGAAAATTATCCTTTAAAGAAAGTTTACAAAGTTGGAGATGAGAACAACTTAGTATATGAAACTAGTATGGATGTTATTAGTGATGATATTTTCAAAGAATCTTTATCAATCATCATTGATACAGCAGTAGTAGCACTAGTTAGTGATGATCGTTATAATTTAGCTAAAGAAGTATTAGTTATTGATCACCACAGAAATGCGTGTGATGTACCTAATACATCATTATTTTATCAATTAAGCGACTTTTCATCAGCATGTGAAATGTTAGCTCATTTTGCTAAAAAAATGGATTTAAAGGTCTCTAGTAAGGCGGCAACGTATATCTATGGTGGAATGGTTACTGATACAGGTAGATTCCAATATATCGATAATGTAACAGCACCAAGAGTATTTGCAAATGCTTCATTTATTACTCAGTTCGGTCCTAATATTAAAGGAATGTATGACTTTTTATATACAGAGGATTTAGCAGACCGTGTATCAAAAGACTTATTTAGAAGTTTTGATTTAACTTCAAATAATGTGGCTTACCGCAAAAATACAAATGAAATGATTTTAGAGTCAGGTTTAAGTATTTTTAGAGTAAGTCGTGGAATGGTTAACTTAATGGCTGGTATTAAAGAAGTACCTATTTGGGTTAGCTTTACAGAAGATGTTGAAAACAATAAGATCTTAACAGAAATTAGATCAAGAGATATTGTCGTAGTTGATATAGCAACTAAATACGGTGGTGGGGGACACAACTTTGCGTGTGGAGCTTCACTTAAAGATTTTGCAGAAGCAGAATTATTATTAAATGATTTAAACGAAAGGGTAAAAGAAAATGGAAATCTTAAATAAAATATTAGAAAAAATTAAAGAATACGATACAATTATTATTCACGGACATAAAAGACCTGATGGAGACTGCTATGGTGCTCAATTTGGTTTACAAGATATTATTAAACAATCATTCCCAACTAAAAAAGTTTATGTAGTTGGTGAAGTAAGTGAATATGTTAAGTTTGTTGGAGATGTAGAAACAATTGAAGACAGTGTATATGAAGGTGCATTATCAATTGTTGTTGATACAGCTACTCAAGAAAGAATTAGTGACAAAAGATATACTTTAGGTAAAGAAATCATTAAAATTGACCACCATATTCCAATTGACCAATACGGTGACTATATTTGGGTAGATACTAACTTCCCGTCATGTGGACAAATGATTGCTTTTTTCTTACAAACATTTAAAGACGAATTAACTGTTTCAGCTAAAGGAGCAACAGCTATGTATACAGGAATCATTACTGATACATCACGTTTTAGATATCGTGGAGTAAGTCGTTTAACTCACGAACTAGCCGGAATGTTAATTGACTATGGTGTAGATATTGTTGATGTTGATAAAAAATTATCAGTTGAAACATTAGAACAATTCAAATTTAAAGGTAACCTTTTAAATACCGCAAAATTTGATGAAGGGTTTATCTACAATATTATTACTAAAGAAGATGTAGAAAAATTTGGTGTTAGTTATGAAGATGCAGCAGCAACTGTTAACTTATTAGGTGGATTAGAAGGTTATGGCGTTTGGTTCTTAGCAATCGAATATCCAACAGAACTACGTTTACGTATTAGATCAAATAGTATTGACATTGATACATTGGCTAATAAATACAATGGTGGGGGACACAAAATGGCTTCAGGTGCGACTTTAAGCGGATTTGATGAACTACCTACATTCTTAGAAGATATGCGTTTACACATTAAAAATAATAAATAAGAAAGGGTGGTAACATGTTTCATATATTTGAAGTAGATATACCTTTGATTAAAGATTTCGAATTATTAACTAATTTTAAAGATTTAGGATTTAAAGTATTGTTGCCAATCTTACTTGTTTTAATAATTGCTGGTTTTATTGGTTTTGAAAGACAAAACATTGGTAAAGCAGCAGGAGTTTCATCGCATGTTTTAGTTGCTTTATCAGCAACTGGAATTGCAATCATTAATAGACTTATGTTTGATTATCAACTAGGTCTAAGTTTTGCAGGTATTGAAGCAAGACCAGAAGGGCAAAGATTAATTGCTCAAGTTATTGCTGGGGTTGGTTTTATAGGTGCTGGTGTTATTTTAAAAGACCGCGATAATATTATCCGCGGACTAACAACAGCAGCGACTGTTTGGTCAGTTGCTATTATAGGAATTATATTAGGTAGTGGGTATTTAGTTACAGGAACGGTTTTAGGTATTATAATTATATTATTTATTGTTATTAGAGATCTAAGACGAAATATTAACCCATTTAAACCATTACACGATGAACGTAAGGGAATTTTACATTATGATGAATGATACAATTTGTGCTATTGCTACACCTTTTGGAACTGGTGGTATCTCTGTTATTAGAGTTAGTGGTCCAGAAGCGTTTAAATTAGTTAATAGCACATTTAAGGGGAACAATATTGAAAAAGCTAAAACACATACAATTCACTATGGCCATATCTTAGGAAAGAATAAGGAAATAGTTGATGAAGTAATGGTAAGTGTTATGCATGCACCAAGAACATTTACTGCTGAAGACGTTGTTGAAATAGCAACTCACGGTGGTATCTTAATTACGCAAGCAGTTTTAGAGAGACTATTAGAACTAGGATTAAGATTAGCTGAACCTGGCGAGTTTAGTCAAAGAGCTTATTTAAATGGCCGTATTGACTTAGTAGAAGCTGAAGCTATTATGGATGTTATTGAAGCGAAAAGTGAAAGTGCAATGAAAGTAGCTAACTTAGGAGTTCAAAAAAGAACTTCTAAGCTAGTACATGACTTAAGAGATAAGTTATTAGAAATTATTGCTAACATTGAAGTAAATATTGATTATCCTGAATATGATGATGCACTAGTAATGAACAAAGAAATTGTTGAACCAAGAGTAATCAGCTTACTAGATGACATTAATCACTTATTAAAACACTCTAATCAAACCCGTTTAATCAGAGAAGGTATTAAAACAGCAATTATTGGTCGTCCAAACGTAGGTAAAAGTAGTTTGTTAAACACATTACTTAACGAAGAAAAAGCGATTGTTACTAATATTGCTGGAACTACTAGAGATACTATTGATGCTTATATTAATATTGGGGGAATTACACTTCACTTAATTGATACAGCTGGTATTAGATTAACAACTGATGTTGTTGAACAAATCGGTGTTGAACGTTCTAAAAAAGCAATCTTAGATGCTGAGTTAGTTTTATTAGTACTTGATCAAAGTATGGAACTAACAAAAGAAGATGAAGAACTATTAGAATTAACAAAAGAAAAAAATCGTATTGTTATTTTAAATAAGAGTGATTTAGAAGCTAAGTTTACTTTTGAAGATTCAATTAGTATTTCAACATTAAATTTTGAAGGTATAAAAGAATTAGAAGAAAAGATTGTTAAAAAACTTCATTTAGATAATTTAAATGAAGGAGATTTTAACTATTTATCTAATGCTAGACATATTCAAAAAGTTAAAGAAGCAAAAGAATCTTTAGAACAATCTTTAGTTGCTATTGCTGATGAAATGCCTGTTGATATCTATGCAATTGATTTAACTCATGCATGGAATACATTAGGAGATATTATCGGCGTTAGTTATCAAGATGAATTATTAGACGAACTGTTTTCTAAGTTTTGTTTAGGTAAATAGTCCAAAATATATTATAATAGATAGTAAAGGGGTGAATTACTTTGAGTTATATTGCGTTATATCGTGCCTACCGTCCACAAAATTTTAGTGATGTTGCAGGTCAAGAAGTTATTGTACAAACATTAAGAAATGCTGTTACTAATAATAAAATAGGACATGCCTACTTATTTAGTGGTCCAAGAGGAACAGGTAAAACAAGTTTAGCAAAGATCTTTGCTAAAACAATTAACTGTACTAATGTAATAGAAGGTAACCCTTGTGACAAGTGTGATGCTTGTTTAAGTTTTACAAACAATGAGGCAAATGATATTATTGAAATTGACGGTGCTTCTAATAACGGTGTTGATGAAATTAGAGATTTAAGAGATAAAGTTAAGTATTTACCAGGTGTTGGAAAGTATAAAGTGTATATTATTGATGAGGTTCATATGTTAACCACAGGAGCATTTAATGCCTTACTAAAGACATTAGAAGAACCGCCTGCGCATGTTGTATTTATTTTAGCTACAACAGAAGTTCATAAAATACCAGCAACAATTTTATCAAGATGTCAACGTTACGATTTCAAAAACATTGATTTAGAAAATATAATTAAAAGAATTAATTATATTGTAGATAAAGAAAATATTAAAATAACAACTGACGCTATTGAAACAATAGCTATTAATGCACATGGTGGATTAAGAGATGCTCTTAGTTTATTAGACCAAGCAATCAGTTTTACTAATGATGAAATTACGGAAGATGATATTAACCAAATCATTGGTGCAGTATCAAAAGCTGATTTAATTGAACTACTAACATTTATCAGTAATAATGAAGCAAGTTCAGCATTAAAACTTATTAATACTTTTTTAAGTAAAGGTAGTGATGAAGAAAGAATTATTGCTGATTTAATTATTACATTAAAAGATTTGTTATTAGCAAAGGTTGAATATAATGGTAATAAATTATTTAGTAATTTAAAACGTAGTATTTCAACTAATAAGATTTATCATTACTTAGATGTCTTAATTGAAATGCAAAACAATATGCGTTTTACATATCAAAAAAGACTTTACTTAGAAATTGCAATTATTCAAATGATTGAACATGAAGATGTTCATGTAATTGATTTAAATTCAAGTATCTTAGAACTTAGAAAAGAGATTGAAACATTAAAACAAACAGGTGTTAAATCTCAAGCTAAGAAAAAAGAAAAAGGTCGCGATCTTGTTTTAAGTAGTGATATTCAGGCTGTACTTTATGAAGCAAGCCATGAAAAGAAAGATTATTTAGAAAACTTAGTTTATAATAGTCATTCATCTAATCCAGAATTAGAAATGGCTCATCACTTATTAAAGCAAACTAAGTTAGCAGCCGCTTCTAATGATAGTGTAGTATTTACTCATGAAAATTTAACATTAGCAAATGAGTTAATGCAATCATCTATGAGCAATGATGTCTTAAAGATATTAAATGAAGAAGCGAATCAAGTTAAAAATTATTTTGTTATTTTAGAATCTGATTGGTTAGCCTTTAGATCGAAATATGTTACTTTATTAAAGAGTGGTCAAAAACGACCAAATGTTGGAACATATGACTTTAAAATATATGAAGTAGTTGTTGAAGACGAAGTTAAAAAAGTTAAAGAGTCAGTAAGACTAGCCAAAGAATACTTTGGTGAAGATATTATAGAAATTAAGGAGTGAAATAAATGAATCCAGGAATGATGAAAAAATTAAAGAAAATGCAAGAAGATATGGTAAAAGCACAAGAAGAGCTTGAAGCAAAAGAATATTTTGGTAAAGCTAGTGGTGTTACCGTTATTATGTTAGGTACTAAACAATTAATTGACGTACAAATTAATCCAGAAATGTTAGAAGAGTTAGAAATGTTACAAGATGCAATTCTTTTAGCGACTAATGATGCTTTAAAACAAGTTGAAGATGAGCACCAAGAAACTATGGGTCAATTTACAGCTGGTATGGGTGGGTTTGGATTCTAATGTATCCAAAAGCACTAAAGGATTTAATGGATAGTTTAGAAAAACTTCCAAGTATAGGTCCTAAAACAGCGGAGCGTTTAGCGTTGTTTATATTAAGCGATTTAAGTTTAGAAGATAGTTTAAATTTAGCCAATAGTATTATTGAAGCTAAAGAGACAATTAAACCTTGTTTAACTTCTCATATCTTAACTGATCAAACTTATTCGCCTATTATTACCGATGAATCAAGAGATCATGCAACAATTATGGTCTTGGCTGATTCAAAGGATGTATTTATGATGGAAAAGATGGAAACATATTATGGTAGTTATCATGTCTTAGGTGGATTAATTGATTTTTCAAGAGGTATTACTGATAAAGAACTAAACATTGATTCATTATTAAGTCGTGTTGATTCAAATGTGAAAGAGTTAATTATCGCAACTAATGCAACAGTTGAAGGAGAATTAACAGCTCAATATTTAAAACAACTCTTTATTGATAATGATGATTTAAAAGTAACTAGACTAGCGTATGGATTACCAGTAGGCAGTGATTTACGTTATGCCGATGTATTAACATTAATCAAAGCTGTTGAAAATCGTAGAAAGTATTAATGAGGGGTAAATAATGATTATATTAGGATTTTTCTCGAATATATGGGAATCAATAAATAATTTCGTTGCAAGAAATTTAAAGTTCGATGAGATGTTTTTAGAGTACTATAACTGGTTTTCAACTAATATCCCTGAAATATTTAAATGGTTATTACTGTTTCTATTAGTAATAATTGTAATATTAGGAACGATATCATTTATCAAGAAAACATTTAAATTATTTATTGTAATTGCTGTTATCGTAGTTATCATTAGTGTGTTTGTAACAACATAGTAAAAAAACTTGCAAAATAACAAATAATAATATACAATATATAAAGTCTTAGGAGGCGTTTTATGAGCAAAAATAAAGAAACGTTGAAAAACTTAGCAATGGTTGATGTTGCATACGAATTATTAAAGGCAAGTAGTCACCCAATTGCAATACAAGAACTTTTCAAACAAATCGCAGAAATTAAAGAAATTCCATTAGATGATGTTACTAAATTAACTCAACTATATATGGATATTACTCAAAGTGCAAAATTTGTATTTTGTGGTGATGACAAATGGGATTTAAAAGAAGGAAACTTACATCTTTGGGATGATGATGGTTCATCATTCATTGAAATTACAGAAGAAGATGAAGAAGAAGTTATTGAAGTTGACCTTTCTGTCTTCGACGAAGAAGAAGATGAAGAAGAGGTTATTTTTGACGACGAAGATGAAGATGATGAATTAGATGAAGAAGCAAAAGAAGCAATTAAAGAAGAACAAGAATACATTGATGTAGGATTACCATTGCAATCAACTGATGACGATGATGTCGATTTTGATGCCGATGATTATGATGAAGACGATTATAACAAGATTATGGATAACTACGAAGATATGTATGATGAATAATACAATCGAATAAAATTAATTGAAATGTTAATAATCCCTATAAGTTTATAGGGATTTTTTTCTTTAAAAACAAGGGGGATTAGATTATGTCAAAGTTTATATTTATTACAGGTGGGGTAGTTTCAAGTTTAGGTAAAGGTATTACAGCAGCTTCAGTAGGACAAATACTAAAAAGTCGTGGACTAAAAGTATTCATTCAAAAGTTTGATCCGTATATAAATGTTGACCCAGGTACAATGAGCCCTTTTCAACATGGTGAAGTATATGTTACTGATGATGGTGCAGAAACAGATTTAGATTTAGGTCACTATGAAAGATTTGTTGATGAGAAAGTATCAAAGTATTCTAGTGTATCAACTGGGAAAATTTATCAAAAGGTAATAGATAATGAACGAGAAGGTTTGTATCATGGTGCAACAATTCAAGTTATTCCACATATTACTAATGAAATAAAACAAAAGTTGGTTGATGCAGCTAAATATTCTAACGCTGATATCATTATTACTGAAATAGGTGGTACTGTTGGAGACATTGAGTCACTTCCTTATTTAGAAGCAATTAGACAAGCAAGAAGAGATTTTGGATATAAGAACACTTTATATATTCATAACACTTTAGTGCCTTATTTAAAGGCTGCTAAAGAGTTGAAAACAAAACCAACACAACATAGTGTTAAAGAATTAAGATCACTAGGTATTCAACCTGATGTTTTAATCTTAAGAAGTGAAGTTCAAGTACCCTCTCATGCTAAAGACAAAATCGCTTTATTTAGCGATATTGAGAAGGAAGCAGTATTTGAATCAATTGATGTGGATGTAATATATCAAAATATTTTAGATATGAAAGAACAAAAGATTGATGACTTTATTTTAAAACATTTTAAGATTGAAAATCTAGTTGAACCTGATCTTTCTAAGTGGGTTGAATTAATTGAAAAGATTAGAAAGTTAAAAAAGAAAGTTAAGGTTGCTATTGTTGGTAAATATGTAAGTTTACACGATGCATACCTATCTCTTGTTGAATCATTAAAACATTCTGGTTATTATCATAATGTTGATATTGAATTAACTTGGATTGATGCTTTGAAAATAAATAAAGATAATGCTAAATACTTATTGAAAGATGTTAGTGGTATTGTTGTTACAGATAATGATATTGCTGATTGTTATGATGGTAAGATTACTGCAATTAAATATGCAAGAGAAAACAATGTTTCATTTTTAGGATTATCTAATGGTTTGCAGTTAGCTTTAATGGAATATGGTAGAAATGTTATTAAAATTTCTAAATCTGAAATAGACAAATTAAATGTAATAACTGATGATCAGTTTAAAGGTGCTTATCGAACTAACTTACTAGAAGGGACTAAAGTTCAGTCAATCTATAACTTAGAAACTGTAAAAGAAAGATATCGTTATAATAATACTTTTAATTTACAGTATAAAGAACGTTTTTTAAGTGAAGGTGACATTGTCTTTTCGGCATATAGTAGCAATGATGTTTTATCAGCAATTGAATTAATAAGTCATAAATGGTTCATTGCGGTAAAATACCATCCAGAGTTCTTATCTAGACCACTAAAATCACATCCTTTATTCAATAGCTTTGTAGAAAGTTTACTGAAGTAATAATAGATTGAAAAATTCTTAAAAGTAGTATATAATATAAGAAGATAAAATCGAGGAGGAATTAAATATGGCAATAGTATCAGCTAAAGAAATGTTACTTAAAGCACGTAAAGAAGGTTATGGTGTTGCACAAATTAACATCAATAACTTAGAATGGATTAAAGCAGTTTTAGAAACTGTAGAAGAATTACAATCACCAGTTATTTTAGGGGTTTCAGAAGGAGCAGCTAAATATATGGGTGGATATAAAAACGTTGTAGATATGGTACAAAACATACATGATACATTTAACGTTACTGTTCCGGTAGCTATTCATTTAGATCACGGAACATATGATGGTGCTTTTAAAGCATTAGAAGCGGGATTTACTTCAATTATGTTTGATGGTTCACACTATCCTTTTGATGAGAACTTAGCAAAAACTAAAGAAGTTGTAGCAGCTTGTCATGCTAAAGGTGTATCAGTTGAAGCTGAAGTAGGTTCAATTGGTGGAGAAGAAGACGGTGTTGTAGGAACTGGAGAATTAGCAGATCCTGAAGAATGTCGTATTATTGCAGCAACAGGTGTAGACATGTTTGCAGCAGGTATTGGTAATATTCATGGTAAATACCCAGCTAATTGGGCAGGATTAAACTTTGAAGTATTATCAAACATTCAAGATGTTACTAATAACATCCCATTAGTATTACACGGTGGTACTGGTATTCCAGCTGACCAAATTGCAAAAGCAGTTTCATTAGGTGTTGCAAAAATTAATGTTAACACTGAATGTCAATTAGCATTTGCTGAAGGTGTAAGAAAATATATCGAAGCAAAAGAAGATTTAACTTCAAAAGGATTTGACCCAAGAAAATTATTAGCTCCTGGTGTTGAAGGAATTAAAACTGTAGTTAGAGAAAAAATTGCTTTATTCGGTTCAGAAAACAAAGCATAACAAAAAAAGTGTTATGCTACTTTAAGAAAGGCGGCATAGCATGAAAATAGATGAAACTATATATCACGAGTATGCAAACTGGAAACTAGAAAACGAACAACTGTTAAAAGATTTAGAAAAAGACGGTAGTGACCTTCTATTTAGATTTAAACCAGTAATTGACGTTGTAGGCTATTTTTATGATAAGTTAATTGACGATGTTAATTATAGTGAAGAAGATGATGTCATCTTTAAATCTGGTTTTTACTATATAGCAGATCAAATTGAAGAGTTAAAAGAAATATTAAAAAATTTATTTAACAATGATATTAAAGAAGCGTCTAAATACTTTAAAGAAATTAACTTATTGTTTACAACTTTAGATTTCCAAGCAGAACTAATTAATAATGATATTACATCTGAAGATATTAAATCAATCATGACTTTTGATAAAAAAGTATATCAATTTTTAGAAGATAAAAAGAATGCTCCATCGACTTTATTTGAGGAGTTAGATCAACTTACAAATAATATCTACAAAGAGTTAAACACTAATTATTACTCTATTAACAATATATTTTTAGAAATAGCAGATGAATTAAATATTTTGTAAAATTTATAGCACTAGTATTTTATTAGTGCTTTTTTATGGAAGAAGTCTCTTGTTTATAAAAATAATAAAACCTTATAATTTTTAGGTAAAATACGATATAATAGTAAGGTGGTCAGGAGGAAGTTATATGACAAAAAAACAAATTAAGCGTAATTACAATATTTTTGTAATAGCTTTTGTGGTACTAAATGTTTTAGCAACTTTTATTATTACAACAGAAAAACTTAATCGCTATATCATCTCATTTAACTACACTTTAACAGGTATTGTTAATTCAGTTATAGGGAATGTTTTATTTCTATTAATCGTCTTATTTTTAGTATTTGCTATAGTAAAAAAACCTAAAAATAGAATGCTTACATTAATTGGGGTAACATTTTTCTTAAATACAGCACTATTTGCGATTAACATTTTTAACCGTTACTACGGAACATCATTTACATTTAAAGCGTTAGCTATATTCAAAAACCCTGGTGATGGGTTTGGTATGACATTAGTTTGGGAAGCACTTAGAGAGTTAATTACTTATTATAGAGTAATCTTATATATACCTTTTATGGCTTTATTAGGTTATTACACGGTTTTAAGAACTAAAGGTATAAAGAGTCTAGAAGTGCCGTCTGTATCGTTTAAAGGTGTTATCAGTCGCGCTATGATGATTATGTTATTGTTCTTTGTTAACATTTCATTTTTTATATCAAGATCAGCTAATATTAATATTATTAACTCAAGTAAAGCAACTTATGCAACACAAAATTTAGGTTTATATAGTTATTTAGTTCTAGATGCAATGGGATTTGACTATTCAAATGTTAACTTAGAATATGATGATGCTAAAGATATTTTAGATTCATTCAATAAGAATCAAGAGAGTTATAAGAGTAGTATAGATGGGAAGACTTATACTAATTCACCGCTAATTAGTGATGTTAATAATATTAATGGTAAGTTATTAAATGGTTATTCTAATAATGATCAACTAACTGGTATATTGGAGGATTATAATTTAGTATTGGTTCATTTAGAAAGTTTTAATAACTTTTTATTACAAATTCCAGAAGTAGCAAAACACTTTATTAATTTACAAGCCTTATTAGAGCAATCATATGTTTTTAGTAATTTTTATAGTAATGTTGGGTTAGGAAATAGTTTTGATGCGGAGCTAACTGTTATGTCAGGTTTAATGCCTAATGGTACATCAACAATAGCTTGGGATTATAATAGTGAAATTGAAGAAAAGAATTTTGATTATTTAACTTTACCGAAGTTGTTCAAAAAGTATAATAGAAATTATTTAACAACATCTTATCATGGTAATCGTGGTGATTTTTACAATAGAAATATTGTACACCCTGGACTATTTGGATTAGATGAGTATAAAGATCGTGAAAAAATATTAGAACAAACAGGTTTAACTTTAGAAGAAGTACAGGAAAAATATGACCATATATCTAATCTATGGATTAGTGATCGTGGAATGTTAGATTTCTTAAACCAAGAAATAGATAATAATTACTCAAACAATGAACAGTTCATGAAGTTTTTAATTACATTAATGCCACATACTCCATATCATTATGATCCTTATTTCCCAACTGATGAAGATGCAATAAACACATCATTATATGATGAAGATTTAGTAAGCAAACTAGATATTGTAGCACTTAGATATATAAACTATGCTAAATACTATGATGAATTTTTTAGAATCTTATTTGAAGACTTTACTGATTATGGTAATAAGACTTATGACAGTAATAATCTATATGAGCGTAAGAAAACAGCGTATGTATTTTATGGAGATCACGGAAGTGGTTTAAAAGCAAAAGACTTAAATATATTAACAAATGAAGAATTAACACCGATGCAACACCGTAGAATGTTATCAAATACATTATCATTCATTTATGTTCCAGGTGAAGAAGTAGTTACTAAGACTTATGATGATGGAACACAAGTAAGCTTTAGAGAAGGACTCTTAAAAGGAGAACAAACTTTGGTTAGAAATCAATTAGATTTATATCGTACAATTATTGATTTATTCAACTTACCAATGGCTAAAGAAGATTACTTATTTGGTGTTCACGGAATGAGCACTGAACCTACATATTCTTTAGATAATAAGAGCTTGGATTATGTAACAGATACTTATATTGGTACTGTTAAGGATTTAAACTTAGCAAAAACAATTAATAATGAATTATTTGATTCTAGATTAGTCACTAAAATAGGTAATGATCTAGTAAGATTTAAGAAGTATAGCGATTTAGCTATGGATAAAAATCTTTATAAGATGTTTAAATCAAAAGTTAAAAATTAAAATATTCCGTCTAGTTTATGCTAGGCGGTTTTTTTATAAAAAAAGGAGCTATAAGCTCCTTATAATTTTTAGCGGTTTCTTGCGTGTGGGAATAATAGAACGTCACGGATGTTAGGAGTGTTTGTTAGTAGCATTACTAAACGGTCAATTCCTAGTCCAATTCCACCAGCAGGCGGCATTCCATATTCTAAGGCTTCAATGAAGTCATGATCCATCTCAGTAGCTTCAATGTTACCTAAATCTTTTTCTTGTAACTGTGCTTCAAATCTTTCTTTTTGGTCAATAGGATCATTTAATTCACTAAATGCATTAGCAAACTCTGCTCCAACGATAAATAGTTCAAAGCGGTCAGTAAAGCGATCATCTTGTTCGTTTTTCTTAGCTAACGGACTGATGTCAGTTGGATGACCATAAATCATTGTTGGCTGAATTAAAGTTTCTTCAACATATTTATCAAAGAATGCTTCAATAATATGTCCTATTCTAAAGTGTTTTTCAACATTGATTTCATGTTCTTTAGCAATTTTAGTTGCTTGTTCTAAAGTGTATTGATCAAAGAAGTTAATTCCAGTTTTTTCATTAATAGCGTCCACCATATGAACTCTCTTCCAAGGTTTAACCATTTCTACTGTATGTTCTTTAAATTGTAACGTAGTAGTACCTAATACGTCTTGAGCTACATAAGATAGACAGTCTTCAATTAGGTCCATCATACCTTCCATATCTGAATAGGCTAAGTAAGCTTCAATAGTAGTAAACTCTGGGTTATGCTTATGACTGATTCCTTCATTTCTAAATAAACGTCCGATTTCATAAACTGCTTCTAGTCCACCTACTAATAATCTTTTTAATGGTAACTCAGTAGCAATACGTAAGTAGAAGTCCATATCTAATGTATTGTGGTGAGTAACGAAAGGTCTTGCAGATGCTCCACCTAAGATTGAGTGTAAGATTGGTGTTTCAACTTCAACGAATCCACGGTCATCAAAGAATCTTTGAATTGAACGAATAATTCTTGGTCGCATTAAAGCAATCCTTCTTGAATCTTCGTTAACAATTAAGTCAACGTAACGACGACGTCTTGCTTCCTCAACATCTTGTAAACCATGATATTTATCAGGTAACGGACGTAATGCTTTTGTTAGGTGAGTATATTTAGTTGCTTTAACTGTTAACTCACCTGTCTTTGTTCTAAATAGAACTCCTTCAATACCAACTATGTCCCCTAAGTCAGCATGACGGTAGATGTCATATTGGTCTTCGCCGATTGCGTCTAGTCTCACATATACTTGTAATTTGTCATCACGGTCTTGTAAATGCATAAATCCTGCTTTACCTTGACCACGTTTTAAAACAATTCGACCAGCTATAATTACATTAACTGGATTTTCTTCTAACTGTTCTTTTGTTAAGTTGTTATATTTTTCAATAATCTCTGATGTTGTATGTGTACGGTTAAAAGCCTTACCGAAAGGGTCAATGCCTTTTTCTCTTAAGTCATTTGCTTTTTGACGTCTAATTAATTGTTGTTCATTTAAATCTGTATCGTGCATAAATAAATCCTCCTTAAAACTAATAATATTATATCATATAATATCAAAGAAAAGACAAAGGCTAGGCCTTTGTCAAATAAATTTCTCTTCAATTAATTGATACATTAAATCATCTTTAATAATTTCTAAACTAGTAACTTTAATAACAAGTTGTTTTCTACCTAAGTTCAATGTAACGATGTCATCTAATTTAATATTAGTAGAAGGTTTAGCAACCTTGTCATTTATTAAAATCAATTCTTTTAACGTAGCTTCATGAGCTATTTTACGGCGTTTGATTAGTCTCGATGTTTTTAAATATAAATCAATTCTCATCGTTATCTTGTTTTTTAGTATCTTCAGTAGTAACTTCAATTGTTGTTTCTTCAACAACTGTTTCAGTAACTTTTTCTTCTTCAACTACAACAATTTCATCTTTAATATCTTTTTCATACCAAGCCAATTTACCTGTTTCAACAATTTCATCAATATCTGATTTAGTTAATGTTTCAACTTTAATTAAGTAATCTGCAATAGTATCTAATAAAACTTTGTTTTCTTTAATAATAGTTCTTGCTTCATCGAAACAACGGCTAATAATTTTGCGAACTTCTTTATCAATTTCTTGAGCAACATGATCAGAGAAGTTTTTCTCATTTAAGTAATCACGGCCTAAGAAGACATTTTGTCCACGACTTTCATATTGGATTGGACCTAGGTCACTCATACCATACTCAGTAACCATTGCTCTAGCAATCTTAGTTGCCATCTCAAAGTCATTATAAGCACCAGTAGTTACTGAATCAAATTGAATTTCTTCAGCAACACGTCCACCTAAGTAACCAGTAATAGTGTGTAGTAATGAAGCTTTTGTCTGTAAGAATGTTTCTTCAGAAGGCATCATTAAGTTATAACCACCAGCATTACCTCGAGGAATGATTGTTACTTTTTGAACAACACTTGCGTGTTCTAGTTTAATACCGATTACAGCATGTCCAGCTTCATGGTATGCAACAACTGATTTTTCTTGTTCATTATATTTACGACTCTTTTTAGCAGGTCCCATTCTTACACGGTCCATTGCTTCATCTAAGTCTTTTTCTTGAATAACAGTACGACTTGATCTAGCAGCTAGTAAAGCAGCTTCATTTAACAAGTTTTCAATATCAGCACCAGAGAATCCTGGAATTCTTTGAGCTAAGTTTTTAAAGTTAACATCTGGATCAATCTTTTTATTTCTAGCATGTACTTTTAAGATAGCTGCACGTCCTCTTACATCTGGTAAATCTATTGTAATTTGACGGTCAAATCTACCTGGTCTTAATAATGCAGGGTCTAGTACATCTGGTCTGTTAGTTGCAGCAATAATAATAATTCCTTGGTTATCACTAAAACCGTCCATTTCAACTAGTAATTGGTTTAATGTTTGCTCACGCTCATCATTTCCACCACCCAGACCAGCACCTCTTTGACGTCCTACAGCATCGATTTCGTCAATAAAGATAATACATGGAGCACTTTCCTTTGCAGCTTTGAACAAGTTACGAACACGAGAAGCACCAACACCAACGAACATCTCAACAAAGTCAGATCCTGAAATTGTAAAGAATGGAACGTTAGCTTCACCAGCAACTGCACGAGCAAGTAATGTTTTACCAGTACCTGGAGCACCTGCTAATAAAATACCTTTTGGAATTCTAGCACCCATATCACTATATCTCTTAGGATTTTTTAAGAAGTCCACAACTTCTGCTAACTCTTCTTTTTCCTCAACAGCACCAGCGACATCATCAAATGTAATTGATTTGTTTTTTGAAATAGTTGCTCTGTTTTTACTAAAGTCCATTGCTTTATTATTTTGGTTAGAAACATTTTTAAAGATAATAAATATTAAAAACCCGGAAATAATAATTGGTAGTAAGCTAAGCAAAACAGAGAAGAAGGAGACATCCGACTTCTTATAAGGTACAACTAACACACCATTGCCGGTAGCAATTTCATCAAGCTTTTCAATTTTGTTAAAAGTGATCTCTAAAGTAAACTTAGTTCCTTTTCCTAAGTTATATAAACTTGGATCGGCACCTTCCTTAAGTTCACCTGTAACAGTAACTAACTTATTAGAAATTTCATACCATTCATATCTTTCGACATTCTCATGGTCAATCATTTCTTCAAATGTTTTAACTGAAACTGACTTAACTGGATTTAAGGATGTTCTTATGAAAAAGAAAACCCCGATCATAATAATTAATGAAACGATAATGACTAAATAGTCAGGACGTTTTTTATTTGATTGTTTCTTTGGTTGATTCATCATACGTTCACTCTCCCTTTGTATCGTAAAATTCTTTTTTTAGTATTCCTATATAAGGAACGTTTCTAAATTTTTGTTGAAAGTCTAAACCATAACCTACAACAAATTCGTTTGGTATTTCAAAACCAATGTATTTTGCTCTTAAGTTATTGTTAGCTATTTTGTCTAACAATGTGACAACTTCTATTGATTTTGCACCACGTGCTTTTAATAAATTCATGATTGTGTTGATAGTTTGACCGGTATCAATGATGTCTTCAACAATTAAAACATCTTTACCAGCAATCGGGTTTTCTAAATCATATTTGATTTGGATTTCGCCCGAAGTAGTAGAACCATGATAACTACTTGCAACCATGTATTGAACCTCTAAGATCAAATCAATGTTTTTAGTTAAATCAGATAAGAAGGGAATACAACCCTTTAATAATCCGATTACAACTAAGTCTTTGTTTTTGTAGTCTTGTGTAATTTGCTGTCCTAAAGTTTTACATCTCGCTAAAATTTCTGTTTCAGATATTAATACTTTTTGAATTATTTTGTCCATTATTTAGTAATCTCCTATTACAAATTCTAGTAAATTATTTGTACCAAGTGTTTGATTAGTGTATACACCATCACTGATCCAAATGATATTGTTGTCGCTATCAGTTAATAGCCAAAGCTCTTCCCTCTTGTGTGGAGGTATTTTTAAATCAATTAAATGATTTTTTAACTTTTTTGTTCCAAAAAGAAAAGTTAATTTATCACCTGGTTGACGTCTTCGTGCTACTAGTGGTAACGATAATATATTATACCATAATTTGACCGTGTTATTGGGTCGTTTAGCACTACTATCTAAAAATGTAATTTTTCCCACATTTGGTAGATGGTTAATAGTGTTAGTTAATTTTATATTAAAGTTCTTATTTTCAATTTTTGCCTTAATAAAAACATTATTATAGGTTTTAATAAATTCAAAACCACCTTTTAAATCATACGAGTTATTGGAGTTATTATTAAGTAGCATTTCTCTAATCTTAGTTATTAATTGGTAGTTTGATTCGATATTATTCATCACGAAAAGTTGATTAATCATCTCATTTTGAACGGCAATATCTTGATTAATAAATGTGGAAACATCGAAACTTTTATTAATAATATTGCTTTTAGCAACCTTACTAATATAATTGTAAGCATCGCTTACTTGATTATGATAACTTAATATTTTACTTAGAAACTGATCATTTTCTTGTTTCATAATTGGTATTATAGTATTACGATATCTATTTCTTAAATAATTATTACTATAATTAGATTCATCAGTAAAATAAGGTATTTCATATTTATTTTTGTAATTATTCAAATCACTTTTACTTAAGTATAGTAGTGGTTTTAAGTAAATATAACCTTCAAGAGTGAAATAAGGATTAATTCCCGCATAACCGTAGAGGTTACTACCTCTTGTTATTTTCATTAATACTGTTTCAGCTAGGTCATCCAAATGATGAGCAGTAGCAATATAATTAGTATTATATTGTTTAGCAGTTTCAATTAAATAATGATATCTTTTTTTACGAGCTTTACTTTGAAAGTTACCACCTTCAATTAAAATATTATAAATATGATATTTTAAATTCTTGGTCTCGCAGTACTCAATAATAAGGTCCTCATCACGTTGATTTGTTTCTCTTGTGTTATGGTTGAAATGAACTACAATTGGTTCATATTCTTGGTTTTGTAAAAACTTCAATAAAACCATAGAATCAAGTCCGCCACTAACTGCAACAATGATAGGTTTCTTTTTATTTAATTTAAATGATGCTAATAATTTCTTTGCTTCTAACATGATCTCACCTCGCTACTCTATATTATAACATAAATATAAATTGACAATAATAGTAAAAAGTACTACAATTAAAGGTAATAGGGATATTAAAGGGGATATGAAAATGATAATTTTAGCAAGTGCTTCACAAAGAAGAATTGAATTGTTAAAAGATAGTGGAATTGAGTTTGAAGTAATTCCAAGCGAGATAGAAGAAGTCATTGATGTTAGTTTAAGTCCAGTTGATAATGCAATGAAAATTGCATTAACTAAAGCACGAGATATTTATTTTAAAAACAAAAATGCAACTGTTATCGCTGCCGATACAATGGTTGTTTATAACAATGAGATCTTTGGAAAACCAGGAAGTGAAGAAGATGCGTTTGAAATTTTAAAGACACTATCAAACAAAAAGCATAAAGTAATTACTGGTGTAGCTATTATTCATAATGATGAGGAAGATGTATTTTTTTCTGAATCAACTGTTAAATTTAAGGATTTGACAGATGAAGAAATAAAAGCATATATAGACACTAAAGAACCGTTTGGAAAAGCAGGGGGATATGCTATTCAAGGGCTTGGTAAAGACATTGTTGATACATACGAAGGTGATTTTTTCACAATAGTAGGCTTGCCTTTAAAAGAAGTGTTAAAAAAACTAAATGATATTAAAAACAAAAAAGATCAGAATTAATCTGATCTTTTTTTATGATTGTTGAATTTTTTTAATTTCAATTAATTCTTCTTTTGTAAAGAAGTATTTTGATTTACAGAAGTGACATACAACTTCAATACCATTATCTTCGATTAATGAATCCATTGATTCATTATCAAGTGCTGATAATGAAACTGCAAACTTTTTTTTGTTACAGTTACATGTATAAGAAATATCACGTTGATCTAATATTTTTTCAGTATTATTAGATAATGCACTAATTAAACTTTCTAATGATTTGCCTTCATCAAACCATCTTGAAACTGGTCCTACTTTATGAATTGTATTTTCTAATAAAGTAATTGTTTCATCAGTAGCATCTGGCATAACTTGAATAATAAATCCGCCGCTAGATCGAACTAGTTTTTCTTGCTCAACTAATACACCTAATGATACAGCAGTTGGCGTTTGTTCGCTAATTGTGAAGTAGTGAGCAAAATCTTCAGCTATTTCACCGCTAACAAGTTCGGTTGAAGAAGTAAACATACTACGCATTCCTAAATCTTTAGTTACATGTAAGAAACCATTTCCTACAGCAGCTCCAACATCTAATTTACCTTTTGTTTCATGTCTAATATAAACATGAGGGTTGATAATATCACCGCGAACTTCACCTTTACTGTTAGCTTCAACTAACATTGTATTAATTGGTCCGTCACCTTTTATTTGTAATGTAATTCTTTCGTCATCTTTATACATAAGCCCCATCATAACTGATACTGTTAAGAATCTTCCTAACGCTGCAGTAGCTGTTGGCCATGTATCATGGATTTCAACTGCTTTTCTAACTAAGTTCGTCGTTTGTGATGCATATATACGAATTTCGTTATTATAAGCTGTTGCAATTAAAGCATAATCTTTCATATCATTTCCACCTCGAATATTATTTTATCATGAAATCAATCTTGTGATACAATAAATGCGGTGGTAAAAATGAGTTTTAAGATAAAAGATATTGAAATAGCAAACAAAGTAGTTTTAGCTCCCATGGCTGGAGTATCGAATAGCCCATTTAGAAAACTAGCTAGACAGTATGGAGCTGGTTTAGTTTATGCTGAGATGATATCTGATAAAGGTCTTATTAATAAAAATGAAAGAACTAGACGTATGCTATATATGGAAGATTTTGAAAAACCGATGATCCAACAAATATTTGGTTCAGATTTAGAATCGATGGTAGAAGCAGCTAAATATGTAGACCTAAACAGTAATTGTTGTGCCATAGATATTAATATGGGTTGTCCTGTTCCTAAAGTAGCTGTTAGAGCTCAAGCTGGTTCAGCGCTAATGAAAGATCCTCGTAAAATTTATGAGATTGTAAAAGCGATTGTTGACAATGTTAGTAAGCCTGTAACAGTTAAAATAAGAAGCGGATGGGATCATGAAAGTATTAATGCTGTTGAAGTAGCTAAAGAAATTGAAAGAGCTGGTGCATCATTGATTACTGTACATGCAAGAACGCGCTCACAAGGGTATTCTGGCACTGCTGATCTAGATGTTATTAAAGCAGTTAAGCAAGCGGTTAAGATACCGGTAATTGGTAATGGGGACGTTGTTTGCGGAAGGTCAGCAAAGGAAATGTTAGACTATACAAATTGTGATGCAGTAATGATCGGTAGAGCAGCATTAGGTAATCCTTGGATCTTTAGAGAAATAGATGCTTATTTAAACAATGAAGAAATTCCAAGTCGTCCAACCAAGAAGGAAATATACGAGTTGATTATAGTGCATATGGAAGAGTTGGTTAAATTTCAAGGTGAAAAAATTGCTATTTTAGAAATGCGTGGGCATGCTCCTTGGTATTTAAAAGGGTTAGACAATGCTACTGAAACTAGAAGAGCTTTAAGTAAGTGTTCAACTGAAGAAGAGATGAAAAACGTATTAAATCAATACTTAAATCAATAATACTTTGAATTTAAAAGTATTCATGTTATTATATTATTACTTTGAATCTCAAAGTAATAAAGGAGAATATAATAAATGAGTAAAATAGGGATTGTAGTATGTGGAAATTCAGGACTAGATTACGTTAATGTAAACTATCCTATTAGAATGATTAGATCAACAGTATCATTAGATAATAAAGAGTATGAAGATTATGTCGATATAACGGCAGAAGAGTTTTACCAAAAGGTAGTTGATAATCCAAACATTCAATTATCGACATCGCAAACATCAACCGGTGTTATTGCTAATGTTTATGAAGATTTAAAAAGTGAAGGTTGTACTGATATACTAGTAATTACAGTAAGTTCAAAGTTATCAGGTACATTTCAAGGTGCTGCACTTGCTAGTGAACTAGTTAGTGATGTAAAATTTCATTTAATTGATTCTAAAAGTGTGTCTCATGGAGAGGCGTACTTAGTATTTGAAGCGATTAAAATGATTGAAAATGGTAAGAGTATTGATCAGATTGTTGAAAAATTAGAAGAAATGCGCGATAATGTAACTATCTATATCTTAGTAGACACTTTAAAATACTTAATTAAAAATGGTCGTTTATCTGCTACAAGTGGATTCATTGGTTCATTATTAAAAATTAAACCATTATTAAAGATTGAGAAAGATGGTAGTTTACTACCATTTGAAAAAATTAGAACAACTAAAAAAGCACGTGAAAGACTATTGCAAATAGTCGTAGAAGATTTAAAAAATATCGATGCAGATATCTTTATTGCATACACAAACAACAAAAAAGAAGCAGAAGAGTTAAGAAATGAGTTATTAACTTTAACAAGTGTAACTAATATTGACTTAGTTCCATTAACTCCAGTAGTAGGAGCTCACGCTGGTCCAGGGACAATTGGATTAGGTTTCATTAAAAAATAAGTTTTATAGGAGGATTTAATGTCAAAAACAAAAGATTTAGTAAATGAGTTATTAGTAGAGGTATTCAACCATATTTTATCAATTGAAGAAAGTAAATTAAAAGAAGCAGGTGTTGAACTATCGATGACCGAAATTCATGTTTTAGAGGCGATTAATAATACTAATCCTCCAACAATGAGCAATATTGCTACAAAACTAAGAGTAACAGTAGGAACTTTAACTACATCAGTATCGACACTAGTTAAGAAAAATTATGTAGTTAGAAAACGTGGTGTTGAAGATAGACGAGTTGTCTTCATCGAACTTACTAATAGTGCGGTAGATGTATTAAAGATTCATGATGAATTTCATGATGAAATGATTGAATCAGTCTTCAAAGACTTACATATTGAAGAAGATGAAGTTTTAATTAAATCATTAGAAAAAGTTAATGATTACTTCAAAAATAATTTCTAAAAAATAGGACATAGTTCAAATTGAACTATGTCCTATTATTTTTTTATAAAGTCAACAAACTTATTTAGTGCATTTGCTCGGTGTGATATTGTATTTTTAATGTTAGATCCTAGAAGATCAAGAGTAGTATTATATCCATTAGGAATAAAAACTGGGTCATAGCCAAAGCCTTGTTCTGTTATAACTTCTTTTGCGATAGTTCCTTCTAAAACGCCTTCAAATGAATTTATTGAACTATTTGGCTCTACTAAGGCTAAACAACATACAAAGCGTGCATCTCGATTTGTTATGCCCTTTAGATTATCCAATAACTTTAAATTATTTTGGTAGTCTCCTTTACCGCTATATCTTGAAGAATAAATACCAGGCTCATTATTTAATGCAGATACTTCAAGACCTGAATCATCTGCTAATGTTAAAGTATTATATTTTTTTGCTATTGCTTTAGCTTTAATTATCGCATTTTCTAAAAAAGTATGACCGTCTTCAATAATTTCTTCGTAGTCCTTTAAATCAAGTAAAGAAATAACTTCTATTTTAGTCTCTTTTAAATGGCTTTTTATTTCGCTAATTTTATTAGTGTTATGAGTGGCTAGTATTATTTTCATATTATCATTC
>DATFIG010000025.1:0-7945 GCA_035270345.1 Haploplasma sp. | reverse complement strand
AGTAATAACGGATAAACAAATATGAACAATACTTCCTGTTAAAACTAAAATTTTACCTGCTTTTTTCATGAAATGAACCTCCTGATTTTTATTCATTCTATCATATAGATCATTTTATAAGAAAATGATCTTATTATTATGTCTAATATACGTATTTTTTTAGTATCTAAATATTATTTTATCTATATTATTGATTAATATTGAAATTATTATCTGAGATGTTCATTTTATCATATAAGAAATAATAAACAATCTAAATAATGATGCCTTATAACAAATAAAAAAATAGAACTCTCAAAAGTTCTATTTTTAATATCTTATTTAACTAATTCTTTTTCAATCATATTAACAAAGTCCATAAATGGTACTGTATGTTGTTCAGTACTTCCGTATTTACGGTAAGTAACTGAGTTATCATTTACTTCATTGTCTCCTAATACTAATTGATAAGGAATCTTTTTAGTTTGTGCTTCTCTAATCTTGTATCCAAGTTTTTCTTCTCTAAAGTCATTTTCAACTCTAAATCCTAAGTTCATTAATCTTTCACTTACATCTTTTGCATAATCAAAGTGATGATCTAAACTAACTGGAATAACTTTAATTTGAACAGGTGCTAACCAGAATGGGAATGCTCCTTTGTAAACTTCAATTAAGTAAGCTACAAAACGTTCCATTGTAGAAACTACACCACGGTGAATAACTACTGGTCTATGATCATTTTTACCATCTTCACCAACATAAGTTAAATCAAATCTTTCAGGTAATAAGAAATCTAATTGCACTGTTGATAATGTTTCTTCAGTACCCATCGCTGTTCTAACTTGAACATCAATCTTAGGTCCATAAAACGCTGCTTCACCAACTGCTTCAACATAGTCTAGGCCAAGTTCATCCATTACATTTTTAATAGTTGATTCTGCTTTTTCCCACATCTCATTATCATCAAAATATTTATCAGTATTATTTGGATCGCGGTAACTTAATCTAAAGTAGTAATCTTCAATCCCAAATACTTTATATGTATCAATAATTAAATCCATTGTTCTTTGCATTTCTTCTTTAATTTGTTCTGGTCTTACAAATAAATGAGCATCATTTAAAGTCATTTGACGAACTCTTTGTAATCCTGATAATGCTCCTGATTTTTCATAACGGTGCATCATACCTAATTCCGCAATTCTAATTGGTAAATCACGGTAACTTCTTGTTTCGTTTTTATAAATAATCATATGGTGTGGACAGTTCATTGGTCTTAAAACTAATTGTTCACCATCTCCCATGTCAATTGGTGGGAACATTCCATCTTGATAATGGCCCCAGTGTCCCGATGTGATATATAATTCATGTTTTGCTAGTACTGGTGTATAAACATGTTCATAACCTGCTCTAATTTCAACATCTGTAATATATCTTTCAATTACACGTCTAACAGTTGCTCCTTTTGGTAACCAAAATGGTAAACCTTGACCTACTTCATTACTAATTAAGAATAGATCTAGTTCTTTACCAATCTTACGGTGGTCACGTTCTTTTCTTTCTTCTAAAATATTTAAATGATTAGTTAAATCTTTAGCAGCAAAAAAACTAGTTCCGTAAATACGTGTTAATTGTTTGTTGTTTGAATCTCCGCGCCAGTAAGCACCAGCCATATTTAATAATTTAAAGTGTTTAATGTCTTTAGTATTAATTAAATGTCCACCTCGACAAAGATCAGTAAAGTTTCCTTGTTGATAAACAGTTAATGCATCATCTTTATATTGTTCTAAAATTTCAAGTTTATATGGGTCGTTACTAAAAATTTCTTTAGCTTCTTCATAACTAACTTCTTTTCTAACAATGTCTTCACCCAATTTACTTAATCGTAACATTTCAGCTTCGATCTTTGGTAAGATTTCATCAGTTACTTCAACATCTTTAAAATCAACGTCATAGTAAAATCCTTCTCTAATTGCTGGCCCTACACCAAAGTTAGAACCTGGATATAAATTAGTAATTGCCTCAGCCATTAAATGACTTGTACTATGATTTAATACGTCTAATGTTTCTTTATCATCCTTAGTAAGCAATCTTAACAAACCATCTACTTCAAGTGGACGATTAGATTCAATATATTGTTCATTAAAGATTGCCGCTTTTGTTTTATTAGCTAACCCCTGTGAAATTCCTTGTGCAATTTCATAAGCAGTAATACCTTTATTGTATTCCTTAATTGAACCATCAGGTAATGTAATTTTAATCATATTATTCCTTCTTTCCTTCTATTAATAATTAAAAAATCCTTAGATATATAAAAATATATCTAAGGACGTAATTTACGCGGTACCACCTTAGTTCTAAGTATAAACTTAGCACTCAATAACTTTTAACGCAAGTATACGGGTACTCTTTTACAGTACCAACTCCAAGGTAGTAATTATCTTATTTCGTAGCTTACACCAGTTCTACGTCGCTTAAGGTTAAAATAATGTTGTCCTTATCATCGTTATTGACAATATTATAGCATATTTTATTAATTTATGTCTATATTATTTTTTATATTGATCTTCATTTAATGCAATGTAAGTTGTTAAATCTCTAATTCTTTGAATTAAACGTACAGACTTAACATAATCAAGTTCATTATGTTTAGATATCGCAAGTGCATCTACTAGTTCTTCCATCTTTAAATTAGAAGAAAAGAACATTGGTAATTTAGCGCTTAGTCGGTACTGGATAATAGGTAACAATATTTCATCTCTAAACCAAGCTGTCATATTTTCACCACCAATGTCATCAAGCATTAAAATATCTGCTTGTTTCAATTGGTTAATTTTTTCTTCCATATTACCTTCACTAATTCCTGCTTTAATATTTCTTACTAAATCAGGCATAAATACCATTAATACATTTATACCACGACTAGCTAATTCATTAGCAATCGCTGATAACATATATGTTTTACCAGTTCCATATTTACCATAAATAAATAATCCCTTAACATAATTAGTACTACTATAATTATCTAAAAATTCTTTAGCTAGATTATATGTTTTTTCTCTTTCACCATTAGAAACTCTAAAGTTTTCTAATGTTGCATCTTGTAAGTATATATCACTATCAAACATCATTAAATGATGTTTAAATTTAGCCCGATTATCTAGTTCAATTTTTTCTTTAGTAGGTAAATAAACTAATTCGATATAAGGATCAGTTTTTAAAAATGCTTGATAACCATCCTTTATATTGTTACGCTCATTTAAATAACGATAAACTGTTAAAAGTTCATTATTATCTAAAACTAAATCTTTAGTTTCACTATCATTTTCAATTAATTTTCTTATATCATCTAAAGTCATTTTTACCCCTCCATTTCAGAGATTTCTTTCATATATTCATCTAACCAATCTGGTTTCTTAACTTCCTTCTTAGCGTATGAATTATTTGAAGACTGTCTATTAGACCAGTTTTTTTCAATTGTATCACGGTAACTTAGTGCATCACCAACTGATTGAACACCATTTTTAGCCCATGATTGCCAAACTTTATTTAAGTAGTTTACATGAGGTAGTATACCATTTTTATTTTTAAGAATAAAGATAAGTAATACATTTAAAACCCCTACTTCAATATCATTTTGATTTATAAAGTCATGTATTGTATCTAACGCCATTGCTTTTTGGAATGAATCATCGACAACAAACTTATCAACAATACTAGTAAATGGAACATTACTTAAGGCATCTTGTTCATTTAATACTTTGTTTGTAACAACTAAATCTTTATTATTAGTTTCATAATAGCGTTTTGCTTGTAAACTAATTTGTTCAATCGTAATATTTTTACGCCCTTTATGAGCATTAGTATAAACATCGACCATTTGATTAACATCAAACTGATAAACAAATGCCAATTGAATTATTTTTTGCTTAAAGTTTTCATTTAAGAGGTTTACGCCTTTTAATGCTCTTGGTAATTTTTCAACGAAGTCTTCATAGTTAATACTGTTTTTAATTAAATTACTATTAACTCCATTACGACCTTCAAACTCAGCATCAATGTTTAATAGTGAAGTTGCATGAAATTGGAATAGTTGATCAAAGTCTTTAGTAATATTATCCAAATGAGTAACAACTGGTTTATTAACTTTAAATACTTCGATTAATGTATTAAAATTTCTTTCACCAATTTCACTTTCTAAATATGTTCCTAAAAAAGTATCCAATAAAAACTGTTTAGCAGTAAATGGCGCCTTTAAGATGTATAAGTATTCATCTTCTGTTTTTAAATATGTTTCAAGTAAACCTAAAGCTTCTAGTTTTTCTCTTGCATTAATAAAATCATCTTGTTTAATATTTAATAAATCTAAAAGAAAATGATGTGGTGTTTGTTGATTTAATTTATTGAACTGATAAAAAATGTTATATATCGAATATGCATTAAGACCTAAAAGTGGTTGATAAAGTAGTGCCAAGACTTTAAAGTCACTAGCACTTAGGTCTGTTTGCATAAATAAATTAAACTTACTGTTTACCTTCATCTTTTAATCCTCTAACTAACTTATCAATTTGTTCATATAAACTATCAAAATCACCTTCGTTGTTAATAACGTAAGTTGAATAGTTGATTTTCTTATCAATCTTCATTTGACTCTTAATACGATTCATCGCATCTTCCTTACTTAAATTATCACGTAACATTAAACGTTTTAATTGGACGCGGCAAGGAACATATATTAAGATAACTTCATCTACTTTTTCATGATAACCTACTTCAAATAAAAGTGGCATATCTATAATTAAAAACTTTTGTTCATTATTTTCAACAATCCAGTCATCAATCATTTTAAAAACAATTGGATGGATTAATGACTCCACTTCGGTTCTAACTTCTTTATTACAAAATAAAATATGAGCTAGTTCTGATTTACCATTAGTAGAATCTAAATCAATTGAATAACGTTTTTTGATTTCTTCTTTTAAGATTTGATTATCTTTCCAGATATTTTTAACTGCTAAATCAGAGTCAAAGACTAATATATTTTCTTTTAATAAATACTTAACTACTGTTGATTTTCCACTAGAAATACCACCAGTTAAACCAATTATTTTCGGTTTATTTTTGACAAACCTCACAGACATATGTACCACGACCCCCAACTTTAGTTTTTATAATCGTATTTCCACAAACTGGACAAGGTAAATTCTTTTTAGTGTGAACTAATAAATGGTTTTGAAAACGACCATGCATGTCAGTTGCACTAAAGGTTCTAATTGTTGTCCCGCCTAATTTTAATGCTTTATCTAAAACTATCTCAGCATTTTTAGTAATCTCATTTGCTTCTTTTTTAGTGATTGTATTAGTTCTTCTAAGAGGTGAAACATTACTCATAAATAATGTTTCATCTACATATATGTTTCCTAACCCAGCAATAATTGTTTGATCAAGTAATGCTACTTTAATATAAACATTCTTTTTATGAATTTTTTCATATAACTCATCATTTCTCATATTCGCTGGTTCAGAACCTAATTGACTAAGTGGTAAAACATCAAGATATGTCGTTTTATCTCTTAAGTCCATTCTTCCGAACTTTCTTGTATCATGATATCTAAGTGATGTATTATCATCAAAGTTAAAAATAATATGTTCATGTTTATCTATTTTTTCATCAATCGGTCTAATTTGATATTTACCTTCCATTCTAAGATGGGAAATTAATACTTTATCATTACTTAAAATAAAAACTAAATATTTACCGTATCTTTCGACATCAATAAATGATTGATTAATTAAATTATCTTTTAAATCTTCAATTTGACCATTAAAAATATTATCATGATAACTTACTAAATCAATAATCTTTTTATTCAATACTTTTTGTTTAAGTTGTTGTCTAACAACTTCCACCTCTGGTAATTCAGGCATATAAATTCTCCTTAAATGTCATACCAAGATTTTCCGGTATCACATGAAGCTTCTAATTTAACACTTAACTTATAAGCTTCACTCATAATTTTTGGAACCATTAATTCCATTTCTTCTAACTCTTCTTCAGGTACTTCTAGAATAAGTTCGTCATGTACTTGTAGTAAAAGTTTTGTTTTTTTATTATTCTCAACTAAATACTTATCTAAATCAATCATCGCAATTTTAATAATATCAGCTGCTGTACCTTGAATAGGTGCATTTAAAGCCGTTCTTTTACCAAACTCACGTTGCATATAAACATTAGAACTTAGTTCTGGAATATAACGACGACGTTTTAGTAACGTTTCAACATAACCATTATTAGTTGCAAAACTAACAATGTCTTCCATATATTGTTTAATTTCAGGATAAACCCCTAAATACTTATTAATAAATTCATCTGCTTCCTTAACAGTAATATTTAAATCATCTGCTAAACTCCAAGCACCCATTCCATAAATAATTCCAAAGTTAACTGCTTTAGCTGCTCTTCTTTGTTCACTATCCACTTCACCATTAATATCAAAAACTGCTTTAGCTGTTTGGCTATGAATATCTTCGTTATTGTTAAATGCATCTTTTAGAGCTTGAACATTTGCCATATCAGCTAATACTCTAAGTTCAATTTGTGAGTAGTCAGATCCTAAAAGGTAAGAGTTAGTACTTGCTACAAATGCTTTTCTAACTTGACGACCTTCATTAGTTCTTGTTGGTATGTTTTGTAAGTTAGGTTCAACTGAAGATAATCTTCCTGTTGTTGTTAATGCTTGCATATAAATTGTATGAATTTTATTATCTTCAAAAATAACATTGTTTAAACCAACTAAATAAGTTGTATATAATTTATTTAATTCTCTAAATTCTAAAATTAAAGGAATAATTGGATGTTCATTTTTCAATTTATTTAATACTTCCGCATTAGTCGAATAACCTGTCTTATTTTTCTTACCACTAGGTAATGCTAAGTCTTCAAATAATACTTCACCTAATTGTTTTGGAGAAGCAACATTAAACTCTTTACCTGCATGTTTGATAATTTCTTCAACTAAATCATTAATTCTTAACTCTAATGCTTCTTTTTGATTATTTAATTCTTCTTTAGAAACTAAAATACCTTGATATTCCATCTTAGCTAAAACACTTGATAAAGGTAATTCAATATCATTTAGTAAATCTAATTGATCTTCTTCTTTAAGTCTTTTAGTAAGTGGTTTTTGAAGCTTATAAATGGCTCTTGCTTTACTCACAATATGTTTTTGATATAAAGACTCATCTTCTGGTAAACCACGCTTAGCGCCCTTACCATAAACTAGTTCATCATAATTAACATCATCATAATCAAAGTTAGAAACAATATATTTAAATTCTTCTTTACCAATGTGTGAATCAATTAAATATGCTGATAGTAATAAATCAAATTCAATATTATTAAAACCAATGTCTTGCCATAATAAATTTACTTTGACTGCTTTATAGTTAAATGTTAATTTTACTAATTCACTACTAGCTAAATATTTTTTAAAGATATCTTCATTTATTAATGAAGGGTTAATGTAGTAACTATTTTTTCCATCATAATATCCTATCCCCCATATTTTAGCTAAATGATAATTTTCATCACTAAACTCAAAATGAATGGCAGCATGATTTACTAAGATTTTTTCTAAATCACTAACATTATTAATTATTTCATAATCCCACTCTTCAGTAACAATTACTTCTTGATCCATTTGTTTAACTAAACTATGTAATTCATAGTTTTGTAAAAACTTAATTAGTTCTTCATAATTTACTTCATCTCTAACTAATTCTTCTAGTTTATAGTCTAGTTCACCTTCAGTAAGAATTGTCACTAATTCTTTACTAATAAATGCTAGTTCTTTATTATTAACAATATTTTCTTTTAGTTTACCTTTTAATTTATCAATATTTTCATAAACATTTTCGATTGTTCCATATTCTTTTAAAAGATTAGTAGCAGTTTTTGGTCCTACTCCTG
>DATFIG010000024.1:0-2743 GCA_035270345.1 Haploplasma sp. | reverse complement strand
TTTTTTATATTTTCATATATCAAGATTAGTATTAATTACACATTTATGATAAAATATTATCATAAGTATAAATGAATAAGGAGGGCAAGATGGCACATTTATTTGATTTAATTCACCCTAATTTTTTTAGTGTGCTAGCTTCACCCAATAAGAAGACATATATTGACTGCATTTTTATTATTTATAATGCAGTAGACAGTATAGAAGAATCTTTTCAAGGTGATAGAGAATATGTTGTTCAAAGATTAATCGACTATTTTGATGATCAAACTAGTGATGGATTTGATGAAATAACAGATGAAGATGCAACAAGAACTAGTCGTCAAAAAGCAAACCATATTATCAATGTATTAAAACGTAATGGTTGGATTGGTGAAGAGGAGCTTGGAGATTATAAAACTTCAATTAACTTCTTTGACTATAGTATTAAATTAATTAGTGTACTAGATGATATTGTTAATGCTCGCCAAGATGAGTATACTGGCGATATTTTTGCTATATATTCACTACTTAAGTCTTTTAATTCTAATGAAGGTGTTGGAGTTATCGAACAAGCTTACCGTAGAACAGAAGAGTTTATTAAGCGATTAAAAACTTTAAAAGCGAATATCTATCGTTACTATTACGATATTACTAAAAACCAAAACAAACAAGATTTACAAGATATTTTGGAAAGATTACTAGTAGAGTATAAAGAGAACTTCTTTGATACTGCATACTATAATTTAAAAACTAAGGATAGTTTACCGAGATATAAAAGAGGTATCTTGACTGGTGTAAATAATATTTATGAAAATGTTGAGGTTATGGATTTCTTAGCTAATCAAGTTATGGAAACAAAACGGATAGAAGATTATAATGAAGCTTTTGATTTCATTGAAAGCAAGTTAAGATTTATCACTGATAGTTTCTCAGTATTAGATAATTTAATTATGGATATTGATCGTAAAAACGAACAATATATTAGTGCAACAGCATCTAAAATATTATTCTTGACTAACCACTCTGATGATATTGAAGGAATCTTTAATAGATTGTTTAAAATAGTGTTAGAAGATGAAGAATTTGAATATAATGATGTTATTCATTTAAGACAAATTAAGAACTTAGATACATATTCATTATATAACCAAAGAAGAGTAAGAATTGATGCTGACCCAGAAGAACTATTTGCTGAGGATAACTTTATTGATGAAGAAACACAAAGAAATAAAGTAGCACAATTACTTAAAAACAGTATTTACTCAAAACGAGAAATTGACCGTTATGTAACAACTATACTAGAAGACAAGACTCAAATCAAAGCTTCAGATTTAGATATCAATGATCGTGAATCATATATTAAATTGATGTTAATATTCTTATTCTCTAAATCAACAGGAATTAGTTACGATATTGAATTATTAGAATATATTGCACGAAACAATTTTGTTTCGTTTAAAGATTTTATTATTAAGAAAAAGGTGATTATAAGATGAATAAGACAACTGCCTTAAGACTGTTTACTGATAACTATTCTTCATTAAAAGAAGGTGAAAAGAATAACTTTTCACGTATATCAAATAAAATGTTACAAGTTAATTTCCTTACTAGAAGAAAACCTGGTGATCAAAATGACTATCGTTTTATTTTGGCGTATCAAGAAACATTTCAAGCGTTTTTTCGATTAATTGATTTTTCAATTAATGTTAAACGTGAAGATGAAGTAATTTATATTACTAATGATGAAAGATTTAACCACATTTCATTAAGAAAAACAGAGAGTATCTTAATCTTAATACTTAGAGTTATTTACCAAAGAAAATCAGATGTTGTTACTCTTGATGAAGATGTTGAAGTGTTTTTATATGAAATCCATGATGAATTAACTAGAATTGGATATTTAGATAACAAACGAATTACAAAGTCTGAACTAAAACCAGCGTTAACTTTTTTAAGAAGTTATAATATTATCGATTATATCGATAGAGGTTTAAGTGATGACGCTCGTATTAAAATTTATCCAACGATTCTATATGTTACTGACTTAGATGGAATTAAAGAAGTTATTGATAGAGTTGATAGCTACGTGGGAGGTAATGAAATTAATGAAGAAACTTACTAAGATAAAATTAATTAACTGGCATTTATTCCCTAACCAAACAATTGAAATTAGTGGTAATACACTTATTTCAGGTGAGAATGGTTCCGGTAAATCAACTTTACTAGATGCTATGCAGTACTTATTAGTCGGTGGACGAAGTGGTGCTAAATTTAATATTGCTGCTACAGATGATGCTAAACGTTCTTTAGAAGGATATATTAGAGGACGAATTGGTGCTGAGGATAAGGAATTCCTTCGTGAAGGTGACGTTATTACTCATATTGCACTAGAATTTTACGATGATGATGAAGAAACATATAGTATTATTGGAGCAATCTTAGATTTACCTAAGACTGGTACATTAAAAGAAAGATTTTATATATTAGAAAACGAAAGTATTCAAGAAGAATACTTCACAGATAAAAAATTCCCTAGAAACTATATTTCAATGCGTGACTATTTAAAAGCTTTAAATGTTGAGTTAAATCCTTATGATACACAAAAAGCTTATCGTGATGCACTAGCTAAGTTTTTTGGTATGGATGCAAGAAAATATGCAAGAATTTTGCCAAAAGCATTAGCTTTCCAACCAATTGACTTACAACAATTTATGTTTGAATTTTTATTGGATGATGATCCAATCGATATTAGATCTGTCTC
>DATFIG010000023.1:0-7210 GCA_035270345.1 Haploplasma sp. | reverse complement strand
TCACTATACCATCCTTCAAATGTATGACCCTCTTTAGTTGGACTTTCGGGTTCAGTCACATCTGTTCCAGAATCCTGTGTGATTGATTCAACTGAAGAACCACCATTACTGTTAAAAGTGATTGTGCTTAGCCATTTTGCATAAAGCGAGGTATTGAAGGTTGGATAGTTTGTATTAGTGTATTCAGTTGTTAAATCACTATCTAAGTACCAACCGTCAAAAACATATCCCTCATAGGTCGGAATCAACAATTCAGTATCTGCATATTGATAAGTCACTAAATCATCAGTACCATTATTAAGCACGTAATTAACGATTATAATTTTAGGATTCCACTTTGCATAAAGTGTGATGTTTTGTGCTGGCATTGTCGTAAATATGTATGCCGTTGTTAAACTACTATCACCATACCATCCACCAAAGGTATATCCTTGTCTTGTTGGATCGCTTGGTTGAATCACTGTTGTTGCGTAATCTTGGGTGATAGACTCAACTAAAGAACCACCATTACTATTGAAGGTGATGGTGTATGAATTTGCTTCATAAAGAGCTTTTATGATTGTATCTTTTAAGATGAGTGTGTATGATGTTGACCAACCAACAAATGTATAACCTTCAATCGTTGGAGCTACAGGTGGGGTTGTTGAAGCACCACTGATGACTTCAACTTCTTTTAATACAAAATCGTCTGCATCAACAAATCTAACTGTAAAGACACCCGATTCCCATTTAGCATAAAGTGTTAAATCGGATGTGACCATAGATAGATTTGTAAATTGACCATCATTTACTGTATTTCCTGTAAACCAACCTTTAAAACCATAACCTTCTTTAGTAGGAAATGGAAGTTCAATCATCGATCCATATGTTACACCCGTTAATGGAGCAATATATGACCCTCCATTTGTGTTAAAAGAGACAGTGTATGTATTGATTTGATAAATCGCTCTTACCGTTAAGTTGGATGTCACTTGATTAAATGCAGTATCCCATGCAACAAATGTATATCCCGTAACTATTGGCGCTGTAGGCTCTAATGCAGATTGTCCGTAAATAATATATTGTGAATCAATAAGATAACCATTCATACCAACAAAGTTCACAGTATAGCCAGTTACAACTCGACCTATATTGACAACAACATCATTAGTATAGGTGATAATAAGTTCACCTTGCTGATTGATATCCGTACTTAAAATACCGACACCTGTTTGGCCCGTTAATGCATTAATTTCTATTAAATTGGTCCATGTAGTATCTCCGGTGTATTGCCACTGAATATATCCTTCTGCGACTTGGAATAAGACTTCTCGACCATCGGCACCGTCTGTACCATTACTTCCATCTGCGCCAGTAATCGTTTGAAGATCAATTAAGTTAGTCCAAGTTGTATCTCCAACATATTGCCATTGGATAAACCCTTCACTCACTTGGAAGGTTACTTGTTTGCCGTTAATACCATCCACGCCATCTTGTCCAGCAGGTCCAACTAAACTTGTAAGCTCTACTAAATTTGTCCATGTAGTATCTCCGGTGTATTGCCACTGAATATAGCCTCCTGCTACTTGGAATAAAACTTCTCGTCCCGGATTTCCTTGAGGACCTCTAACCGTCTCTAACCATTCTTCATACGTACCACTAAAACTACCCGATGTAGTCGATAATGTATAGAGTGTCATGAGTTGAGTCTTCAAAGAATCGTATTGTAAATTCAAGTTAATCGTAGTCGATTTCCCCTGATAGGTGATTGTTATTTGATGTTCTCCGACATTTGAAAGTAACGATAGATGCTCTTCCGTTAACATGGATTCTGTGATAGGTATAATTTGGAATTTTCCATCAGAAAAAGTAACTCTAATACTGATAGTTGATAAGTCAAAATCATCAACATTATAATTAGGATTTAATGTCGAAGTTTCAACTTGAATTGATTCGACAGTAACTTCTTCTGTAATGTTTTGACATGCTGCAAGGGTAAAAATTGAAAATAATAACAACAATAAAACCCCTATTTTTCTAATATTTATATTCATAAAACCCTCCTGGATACATTTATATTAATTATATTATATCATAGATAACTTATCGAAAGGGATTTGTTAATACATATACGTAACCTTTCAATTCAATCCATCTTTCCTAAATTAAAAAAATGTTATAACTCATACAAGAATTGGAACTGACCCAAAGGGTTGGGACTAAATAAAAAAAATACACTTCTATTAGTTTCATTGTAAAATGAAATTAATGGAGGTGTTTTTTAATGTCTAAAAATAAAAATACATTTTATACTGAAGATATAAAGCTTAAAGCAATAGAAATGAAGGCTGAAGGTATACCGGTAAAAGTTATAAAAGAAAAGTTAGGTATTAAATCAGATTCACAAGTATATACTTGGTGGTATTGGTTTAGGGATGGTGAACTAAATAGATTGAAACAACCTATCGGTAAACAATATAGTTTTGGTCACGGACCTAAACTAACAACTGATGATAAATTGTCACAACTAGAGGCTCAAAATAAAATACTAAAAAAGTATATAAGTCTGAAGGGAGGATTGATCAAAAAATAGTCATTGAGGTAGTTAATCATTTTAAAGATAAAATGACTACAAAGACGATTTTAGATACATTAGGAGTAAGTAAATCAACGTATTACCGCTGGTTAAACAATCAAACAGATCATGGTTTAAGTGATTTAGAATTAGCTATAACTGAACTTTGTAAAAAAACAAAGTTCAGATATGGTTATAGAAAAATTCATCAACTAATTAACAAAGATTTTAGTGTATCAAAGAATACTGTCCAAAAGTATATGCAAAAACATAACTTACAGTGCCGTGTTAAAGTTAAAAAGTATCGTAAAACTGGTGAACCAATAGTTACTGCAGAAAATATAATTAATAGAGATTTTACCGCAACAAGACCTTTTGAAAAATTAGTAACAGATATTACTTATTTGCCTTTTGGTTCAAAAATGCAATATCTATCAAGTATTATTGATGTTTATAACGGTGAGATAGTCGCTTATACAATATCGGACAAACAGAACTTAGATCTGGTGTTTGATACATTGAATCAATTACCTGAACTAACTGATGATTGTATATTACATAGTGATCAAGGTTCAGTATATACTTCAGGTCAATATCAATACAGAGTAAAAGAAAAAGGCATCGTCATGAGTATGTCCCGAAAGGGAAATCCTGCTGACAATGCCTTGATCGAATGTTTTCATGGTAATTTAAAGCATGAAACATTCTATTTAGAACCCCATCTACAAAGTTCTAATGAAATTGTATCACAAACTGTGATAGAATATATAAAATTTTATAATGAAACTAGAATACAAGCTAAACTTAATTACTTATCACCTATTGATTATAGGTTAATAAATAATCATGTTTAAATTCTTTTTATTCATTCCCATTAGTTTGGGTCAGTTCCACTTGAGATTACTGATCTTTTTAATTCATTTGGTGTTACTATTTGTAATAGTTTTAAATTTTTATTACTATCTAATTCAATTTCGATATCTTGATTACCACGTACTTCGCTTTGTTTTCTAAATTTTGGGAAAATTAATAAAACAAGGCTTGCAAGTAGTGGTCCAGAAGTTATACTTAAGAAAAACGGTGTATTATTAATTGGGTGAATATGTTTAGCGAGTGCAATTATTAAAGCGAAAGGAATTACTGAAACTAATGATATCAATTTATTTTTACTTAACAATGATAAAATAATCGCTCCTACAAAAAAGATTTGTCCAGTATATGATCTTACAAATGTTTCTAAATCAAAACTTGTATGTGTAGTAATTAAATGAACCATCCAAATAATTAATAATGCAAAAGGGATAGCAACTAGAGTACCAATTACTGAACCCATTGTCATTTTTCTAATACTACTTGTTGTAAGTCCGCGCGCTTTTAGATGCTGACTACTTTCAACAAGTGGTGTTGACATAACGCCACCAGGAATTGATGTAACTGCCGTTGGTATTGAATCAGTTAAGTTCAATGCAACAATTGATGCAATAAAGAATGTTAAAATAACTACTGGTTCAATTCCTAAAACAAATAATACTGCAGTTACAGGCACTAAAACTGATGTCTCATCAGTTCCTGGAATAATCCCAATAACTGTATAAAGACCAGTAGCTATTAAAGCTGCGATAACCATTTGTAATAATATAAAAGCATCAATTGTCATCTTCTTGCTCCTTTGATATATAAATATTACGTTTTGGTTTAATAAATTTAATATTTATCATAAACCCAATGATAACTGCAAACAAACCAAAGATTAACGTATTTTGCTCATCATTAGGCGCAATTATTAAAACAATTACTAATAGTAATAATGATGTTGCAAGTCCCATTAAAAATTTAGGTAGATCAATATGTTCTCCCCAAATTTTCACGTGTTTTTTATTGTCATTATTATTGTTTTCGTTGTGCTTTTTTAATACCTCCACGTTTTGTTCGTTTGTCGAACATAAATATATTATACACTTATATGAACTTTTTGCAATAATTTAAAGAAAAACTCTATTTATTTATCTACTCGATTATTTACAAACCTTATAAAATGAAAAAAGCGAGGATACGAGTCCTCGCTTTTTTCATTTTAGATCTTCTAAATCTAAAATCAATTTACTGTTCACTAGTATTTAACATAATAAATGTAATTTGCAAATAATTTTATATTTTATACTCATTTGCTGCATCACGCATTCTTATTGCATACTCTAAATATAAATCACGGTATTCTTCATACATTTCAAAACTTTGTTCTTCAACACTCATTTTATAAACTGCCCATATATACCACATTACAGATACTGCTGAACATAACAACAGCAATTTATATATTTCATTATCCTTAGGTTTTCTATCTAAGTATAATTCTAACAATTTAATTGTTTCAAGACTACTATAATTAGCATCATGAGAAAAGTTTGCTAAATCAGTATATGGATCACCCATTGAAACAAATTCTAAATCAATTAATACAACTTTTCCCTCTTTAGTAATTAATACATTATTTGGTGATAGATCAGCATGGATAGGCGTTTGTTCAAAGTTATCTTTAAAGGTTTCTTCTATTTTTAGTATTTCGCGATGAATTTCTTTAAATTCATTGGTATAATATTTTCTACCTCTAACACTTGCAACATAAGAATCATAGCGGCGCATTCTATCAAAGACATCATCATGATTAAATTTAAAACTTCCTTCATGAAGTTTTTTTAATTTTTTCATTAACGCTTTTAACTCATCTTCGTTATTTGCATCAAGAATTCTACTCTCATCATAAAACCTGCTTATTTTAATGCCACTGATTGGATCAATAAAATAAGCTTCTTCAGCTAAATCTTGATCTTTTAATTGCAAATAAGCTTCTCTTTCAGCTTTTCTATCATTAAAAAGCTCAGTGCCTTTTCCAGGTATTCTTAATAAATATTTTTTGTTTCCAACTTCTACGACATAGTTTTGATTATTAAGACTTCTTCCAGGACTATCATATATTTTAGTTATATCATCTTTTTCTATCTTTAAAACCTTGCATAATAAGTCGATACTTTTAAACATCACATAACTACCATCAACTTCTAATAATTCTTCTAAGACTTTCATTTCAAATAATTGTTTATCAGGTATTTCTACTACACCAAGGGTTATTTTATCTAAAATATTATTAATAACTTCATCATATGTTTTATCAACATAGGCTGGATCATTATATTTATCTTTAATTTCAGCTAATAAAACTGCTAAATCATCTTTTAACCAAAATGATACACCATATAGCTTATTGTTTAAATAAACTAATTCATTAGGTTTTCTAACTTCTAATACATTATTAGTTAGAAAATCTAAATGAAATCCCCATTCATGATTTTGTAGTTCTAGTGGTCTATATAAGTAGTGTGACTTATCTATTTTAGTATTTATAACATTTCTATTGCCAACATATAAATCACCATCAATAATAATAAAATGGTCATTTAAAACATTTCTTGCTGCATATAAAGCAGACATCGTATCTCTTGTAGCATAATCTTTATTATAAATAAATTCGACTTCTTGATATTTTTCTTTTAAGTAATTAAATTTTTCTTTGCCATATCCTATAACTAAATAAATTTCTTCTACACCTTTAATAATTAAAGTTCTAATGATACTTTCAACAATTGGTACTCCTTTAATTTCTAAGAGTGGTTTTGGTGTTGTAAGTGATAATGGTCTAAGTCTTGTTCCCATCCCTCCTGCTAGTACTAATGCTTTTTTTACTTTAATCATTTTATTTATTCCTCCTTTGAAATGTAAAAAAGGCATTAAGCCTTTTTCATATTCCTCAATATTATATCATATTTTAAAAATTATTTCAAAGAGCACCAAAGCGTCTATTTCTTTTAGAATACTTTTTTATCGCTTTCTTAAGGTCTTTTTCTCTAAATGCTGGCCAATGTTTTTTAACAAAAATAAATTCCGCATATGCTACTTGCCACAACAAATAATTAGATAACCTTTGTTCACCACTAGTTCTAATTAAAAGATCAACATCTTGCTTAACATATAAATGCTTTCTAACATTTTCTTCTGTATACGGTTTTTCAGCATTTTCAAACGCATGAATTAATTCATCTTTTGAGCCGTAATCTAAGGATACTTGTAAAGTCATTCCTTCATTGTTTTTAGTTGCAGCTTCAACTCTTTTAATTACTTCTTTCATTGATTCTGGAATTCTATCTTTTCTACCAACAAATATAATTTTGAATTTAATATCTACTAACTTTTCTTCATGCTTATTTAATTTTTTTAATGGTTCTTCCATTAAATAATTAACTTCTTCAGTTTGTCTTTTCCAGTTTTCAGTACTAAAAGCGAAAACTGTTAAATAATTAATGCCTAGTTCATAAGCACTGTTAGCAATTTTAAACAAATTAATTGCACCTTGGTAATGGCCATAATTTCTTGGCATCATTCTTTTTTTAGCCCAACGGCCATTACCATCTAGAATAATTGCTAAGTGGTTAGGTATTTGCATTATTATCACCATCTATTTTATAAGTTTTAATTATTCTTGAAAGCGTCGTTTTAATTCCTGCATTATCTAAAATTTCATAATTGTCTATTACATATTCTAAGTCTTGATTTGAGTAGCTCATATTTTGATTCTTTTCAATATATATTCTACTACTGTCT
>DATFIG010000022.1:0-5424 GCA_035270345.1 Haploplasma sp. | reverse complement strand
AGGATATACAGATAGATTTTTTATAGGAGGTAAAATTATATGAAACTTATCTTTAAATATTTAATGCGACATAAAAAGTTTTTCTTTTTAAATATTGTTGCAATATTTGCAGTAGCTGCTGCAGAATTAGGGATTCCCTTTTTAATAGCTAGAATTATTGATGATGCTCTACCAGGAGCAGATAATGTCGGAAGTCTTCCGTTATTATATCAGTTAGGATTTTTCTTACTAGTTGTAGCAATAATTGGTGCCGTTGGTAATATAATTACTAACTATGCATCGGTTAAAACTTCTACTTTAATTCTAATAGATATTAGAGAAGATGTTTATAAGAAAATTCAAACATTTTCGCCAGAAGATGTTAGTCAATTTGGTATTTCATCTTTAATTACTAGAACGACGAGTGATGTATTTCAAATACTAAACTTTGTTGCTACTTTTTACCGGGTAGCATTTATGTCACCTGCGTTAATTATTATCTCGATATTTTTAATTGCGACTAAGACACCATCGTTATTAATTAGTACATTAATTTCTATTCCCTTAATTATTTTCGGTATAGCTATTGTAGTTAAAATATCTAAGCCTCTGTCTGAAAGACAACAAAAAAACTTAGATCATTTAAACTTAATAACACGTGAAAACTTAACTGGTGTTAGGGTTGTTCGTGCATTTAGAAAAAATGATTACGAGGCAGTTAGATTTGATCAAGCAAACGAAGCTTATACTTCAACAGCTATGAAGTTATTTAAATTAATGACTTCAGTTGAACCAATTTTCTTCTTCTTATTAAATATTATTGTTGCAATAACATTGTATTTTGCAGGTATTAACGTTGCTAATAAGACAGGGTTAACAATTGGTAATTTGACAGAATTTTTTGATTATCAATTTATTGTAATGTTTTCAATTTTAACATTCTCAATGTTATTTATTTTATATCCTAGAACAATGGTTTCAGCTGGTAGAATTACAGAAGTTCTAAATCATAAAGTTAAAATTAGTGATCGACCAGACTCTCTATCTGAAGTACCTTATGAAGGAACATTAGAATTTAAAGATGTTAGTTTTAAATATGAAGATGGTGAAGCTTATGTTTTACACAATATATCATTTAAAGCTAAAAGAGGTGAAACGATTGCTTTCATTGGTTCTACTGGGAGTGGGAAGTCAACATTAATTAACTTAGTTCCTCGTTTATACGAAGCTACTGATGGTGAAGTGCTAATTGAAAATGTTAATGTTAACGATTATAAACTTTCGTATCTACGAGATAAAATTGGATTTATTCCACAAAAAGCATTGCTATTTGAAGGCTCAATTGCCGAAAACATTCGTTATGGTAAACATGATGCAACAATGGATGAAGTAATTGCTGCTGCTAAAATAGCACAAGCACATGATTTTATTTTAGGTAAAGAACATGGATATGATGATATGGTTAGTGAAATGGGTGCTAACTTATCTGGTGGACAAAAACAAAGAATCTCAATTGCACGTGCAATTATTAAAAACCCTGATGTCTTAATTTTTGACGATAGTTTTTCAGCATTAGACTTTAAGACTGATGCTTTACTTAGAAAATCTTTAGAAGATATTTCTAAAAAAGTTATTACATTATTAATTGCTCAAAGAGTTACTTCAATTGTTAGTGCTGATCAAATCATCGTTTTAAACGAAGGTCAAATTGTTGGTCATGGTAAGCATGAAGAGTTATTAAAAACTTGTCAAATATACCAAGAAATTGCAGCATCACAATTAACAGAGGAGGAATTAGCATGAAAGGTATTTTTAAATATATAAAACAATATCGTATTCAGTTTATTGTTAGTTTACTTTGTATTGTGGTTGTATCATTTTTAGTATCTTATACTCCTATCGTTGAAAGTGGAATTATCAACTACTTACAAGAAGTATTAGATAAAGGAATTGCTTTTGATCCTAATGTTATATTAAGAATTGTTATTACTTTAATTATTATGTACGTAGCAATTGCTTCAATAAGACTGTTTTACAACATGTTACTTACAACAGCAATTCAAAATATGATGAAGTCAATCCGTAATGATGTTCAAGCTAAGATTCATAGAATGCCTATTAGATACTTCGATAACAATCCAATTGGAGATGTTATGAGTCGTATGATTAATGACGTAGAATCTTTAAGTAATGGATTTCAGCAAGCATTTGCTGCAATCTTCTCAGCAGTATTACAAATTACTTTAATTATCGTTTTAATGTTTGTTGCTGTTACTTGGCAATTTGGATTAATCGCTTTAGCGATGTTCCCAATTATCTTTATTATTTCTAAAGTAATCTTAAAACTATCAGGTCCATTATATTCAGAACGTTTTAGAATGTATGGAGACTTAACTGCTAATTTACAAGAACAATATACTGGTTATAAAGAAATTTCATTATTTAACAAGCAAGCTGATAGTGAAGCGATGTTTGAAGACTTAATGTTAAACTTATCAGAAAAAACATTTAAATCAGACTTTATCTCTGGTTTATTAAACCCACTAATTTTCGCTGTTACTTATATTACACTTGTAGTTGTTGCAGTTGTTGGTGGTGTATTATCATTTAATTCTTTAATTACATTTGGTGCATTACATGCTGGTATTAGATATATTTGGCGTTTAGCTAATCCTATTACACAAGTTACGCAAATGAGTGTTGTAGTACAATCTTCTATTGCTGCAGGTAAGCGTGTGTTTGACTTTTTAAATGAAGCTGAAGAGTTACCGGACTTTGATCCTGCTGAAACAGTAACTGACTTAAAAGGACACATTGAATTTAAAGATGTTAGTTTCTCATATAATAAACAACGTCAAATTTTAAAACATTTAAACTTTGAAGCTAAGCCAGGAGAAATGATTGCTATTGTAGGACCAACAGGTTCTGGTAAAACAACAATTATTAACTTACTAATGCGTTTCTATGATGTTAATAAGGGTGAAATTCTTTTAGATGGTGTAAATATTAACCACATTAAGAAAGATGAGTTAAGAACTCACTTTGGAATGGTTTTACAAGATACTTGGTTATTTAAAGGTTCAATTGCTGATAACATTAAATATGGTTATGATGAAGCAACAATGGAAGAAATTATGGAAGCTGCTAAAACAGCCAATATCGATCACTACATTAATACACTACCACATGGTTATGACATGGTTATTAATGAAGAGGGAGACAATATTAGCCAAGGTGAAAAACAATTATTAACAATTGCACGTGCTTTCTTAGCAAATCCTGCAATCTTAATTTTAGATGAGGCTACTTCTACTGTTGATACAAGATTAGAGTTAATGTTACAAGAAGCTATGCGTAAGATTATGGAAGGCAGAACAAGTTTTGTTATTGCTCACCGATTATCAACAATTAGAAATGCTGATAAAATTATCGTTTTACGTGATGGTGAAATTATCGAAATGGGTAACCATGAAGAGTTAATTGCACAACAAGGATTCTACGAAGACTTATACAACTCTCAATTTGAAGAGGAAGAATAATACATAATAAAAATATCGTAATAGATTAATTATCTACTACGATATTTTTTTATGCGAAAACTCTTTTTAAGAGAGGGTCTTTAATATTTATTTTATGTACTTTGGCACTACTACATTGTTTTTTAATGATTTCAACTAAACAAGGTTCTAATTGATTAACGATAATACAGACACCTTTTCGTAAACTTCTTTTTATTCGTTTTGTTTGACCGTGTTTAATCTTCTTTGCCTCATCGATATTTTCTAGTTCATACTTACTTAAAAATATTATATTATCTATTAAGTAAATATGTTTAACATCTTTGTATTCAATTGATTTTACTTTTAACATCCAAATTTGTAGAACTTCATTTTCATCAAAATATGTAAAATACCATTGTCCTAAAAAGAGAAAATAAACAACATCAGATAATATTACAAAAAGAGAAATTATTACTAAAAATATTATCCTTATCGATCCTCTTGTTACAAAACCAAAATATAGAGATAAAATAATCCCTATTATATTAATAAAAATAATACTAAAATTGACAAGTCCTGTAATGTTATTATACTTTTTCATTAATTTTTTCTCCTCACTAATTGGATACTTTTAATGTTTATCTATATCATTATCTTATCTTTTTATGAGATATTTGTCAATCAACTATAAAAACACAATAAAAATAACATTTTTTCTTTACTATTAATTAAATAAAAATATTAAAAAAAGGGAGAACTCTCCCTTTTAGTATATATTATTTAGGTAAGTTTAATAAAGCTAATTGTGCTTTATAATCCCAAGCGGAACCAAAATCAACTTCACCATTTCCTTGTGCAAAAACAACATCTTTACTAATGTAATTTGAAGTTTCTTGTTCTGTTAGTTGAGTACCTCTTGTTGATTGATATAACACATCAACAATCTTGTTTCCAAATTCAAAGAAACGAGCATCTTCAGCTTTATTACCTGACATATCTGTCCATCCCGCTTCACTAATATGTCCATTAAACTCATTATTAACATAAGCTACTGCAGCATTTTTATCCCATGGACGTCCTAAATCAATTTTACTCGTCATTCCTTCTGGAGCAGTAAATTTGTTATTAACAAATACATAACCGTAATCAACTAATGACTTACCATTTGCACCAACACCTTTTTGGGCAGTAATAACTGCGTTAGCACTAGTACCTTGACGGTTTAATGTATGAATCTCTGAATTTTCAAAGTATGCTGGACCACCATTACCAAAAATATAATCAACAATACCCTCAACATAAACATCTAAATACCACTGACGGCCATCTTTAGCATATAGCGTATCTTGTAATCCTAAGAATGACACTTTATGGAATATAACTTTGTCAGCTTGAGTAACAAGTGCTACAGCTTGTTTACTTGCTAAAGTTGAACCATAGTAATCAAACGAATTACTAAATGTTAAGTTATAAGCAATAAAGCCGGTTCCTTTAGATCCTAAAGTGAATGTTGATGAACCTTGTGTTCCCCATTCAACTAAAGTAGGTGTTCTACCACCAGATCCAGCATTATAATCAATAATAGTTGAATCTTGTGATTCTCCAATTAAGTGCACATTAGGAATATTTAAAATTACTTTTTCAAAGTAAGTCCCTTCTTTTAAATGAACTTTTTTAATTACATCATCAGTTAAATTTGATAAAGCAAGTATTTCAAATGCTTCTTTAACTGTTTGAACATTTAAAACATTATCAACTAGTTTACCTGAATCAGCAGCATTAGCATCAACAATGATTCTTACTTCATTATTTTCATCAGCAACTAATAAATCTTCCACAACAGTAATTGTAAACTCAACAACATATACTTCTTTGTACTTAACAATAACTTTATAAGTTCCTGCTACATTAGTTATATTTGAAAAATCAAATTCTAATTCATTAT
>DATFIG010000021.1:0-4022 GCA_035270345.1 Haploplasma sp. | reverse complement strand
GTTAACCCATTAATATTGTTATATTATAATAAACTCTCTAAACCAAAACCAGTTTAATCTTATAAAGAAAAAAGAGTCATTTTCTAGTAAGAAAATAACTCTTTTTATAAAACTTTATTCTTTAAAAACTATCTTAGTTAAACTTCAGGTGTCTCTACAAATATTTCCCATTTAGCAATTAATTCTACTTCTTCATTTATAAGTGTACTTAAATCAAACTCTATATTAGTGTCTTTTATAAACCAACCCAAGAAAATATATCCTTCTCTTGTTGGGACTTTCGGTAGTAAAACAACTCCACCTTTTTCAACTTTTACAATTTCAGTCATAGATCCTTCATAACCATGGTCAAAAGAAACATTAATTGGACGAATTAATTCAACACTTTGATATACTTTTAAACCATCAATAATAATACCTTTTTTATTAATTAATGCTTTTTCATCATTAATTGATAATTTAAAGTATTTAGCGCCCACTAATGTATTAGTTACATCTATATGAGTGTTTTCTTCGAACTCTAATTTAAATACTTAACCGTTTTTTCAATTTAAACCATCTGTTGAAAATTGAACTTTAACATTATAATCAATCATTGTATATTGAGCTAGAAATTGAATTCTACTTAAATTACTAACTGCAACTTTATTTACAACTGAACCAAATAGTGTTGGATTTGATTCATAATATCTAAGTTGTAGCGATTGACTACCATTTATTTTATTGTTAGTAGATGGAGTTCCTGAAATAACTCCTAACTTAAATTCATTGGGACCATGTAATTCTTCAGTTACATTATTATCTGTAGTTCCAGCTACATATCCTTCATTTTTCTCAAATCCTGTTTCATAAACTAATTTATCACCAATATTATCACTTAGTGATTGTAATACTTCGATATTTAAAGTTGTCGAAACTGATACATCGTTACTTGTAATAGTTGCATCGATACTTACATCAGTAGTTTCTAGGGCAAACCATTTATTATCTACTACATAGTCATATGTGTTCCAAACTATGTTGACACCTTCATAACTAGTAATAAAATCAAGTGCTTGATTTGATAATACTTGATATCCTTCATAATATAAATTTTGTAAATACTTTTGTACTAAATTAACTAACTCTTGATCTCCTCTTTCTACCAATTCAAAAGTATTTGAACCAGTAGCTTGAAGTTGTACATTTCTATGATATCCAACGACTACATTATTAACATCTACTAAGTCAGTAACTTCGTATTTTAATGCGTAATCTTTAAATAAATACTCATCATCAAAACTTATACCAATATCACCTTCAAGAATAAATGTTAGCAGCAACTAAATCCAGTCGTTCCTTAAAATCATTAACTTTAACATCTTCATCTTTACAAGACAGTAAAACTAATGCAGCTACAATAATTAAAAACATAGTAAAAAATTATTTCATATTATATAAAAAAAATACCAAACTACGTTAATAGCTTGGTATCTTAAATTTACTTACGAACTGCTTTAATAATAATTGAACGTTCTTCACCTTCACCAACAGACTCAGTCATAACATCACGCCATTCAGCTAGTTTAGCATGAATGATACGACGCTCATAAGCGTTCATTGGATCTAGTTTAACTTCAATTTTAGTTCTTGCTACTTCTTTTGCAGTTTTAGTTGCAATAATTTCTAATTGTTTTTTTCGATTTTGGTTATAGTTACCAATATCTAAATTAACAATTAATAAATCATTAGTAAACATATTTAAGTAGTTTCTTAATAAAAACTGTAATGATTTTAATGTTCTTCCTTCACGACCGATTAATAGTGCATTTTCTTCACTAGTAACGTGGTAATGAATTTCTCCAACATCTTCTTTACTTCTCATTTCCATTTTTATATCAATACCTAAATCTTTTAATATATTTTCTAAGTATGATTTACCTTCTAATGCAAGATTTATATTAGGTGTTGCTTCATAAGTTATTGAAGCTCCAATTCCTAATATACCTCTTTTTTCTTTTAATACAGTAAACTTAATTTTGTCTAAAGGAATTCTTAATCCTGCAACAGCTATTTTTTCAGCTTCAGCTAAGTTCTTCGCTTCAATTTCAACACGTTTAAGCATTACTTATCACCTTTTTTCTTAAACTCGGCATCTATAATTTCTCTTGAATTTCCGTATAGTTCTTGTTCTTGTAATTTAGCATGTTTCTTTTCACTAATTGCACGGTTAATTAATGTTTGGACAATTGAATAAATATTACCGATAATCCAGTAGTATGATAATGCTAGTCCTGGTGTAACATAAGAAGTCATAATCATCATGAATACCATTACATAACTAACCATTTTCATTGTGTTTTCTGTGTTTGGTTGTCCATCTTTTTTAGGTTGTGGTGCTGATTGTTTTGCATAACTTGGTTTGATTTGAGTAATCTTTTGTAATGCAAGCATTGTAATACCTACTAATGCAGTAAATACAAGTTTAGCTACTGTTCCAGCACTAGCAAGATCCGTCCAGAAGAATTTAGTGTTTGAAACGTTTTGAAAAAACTGTCCACCTGGGATAGTAATTCTTCTAACTACTTCATACATTGCAAAGAAAATTGGCATTTGTAAGAATGGTAATAAACAACCCCACATACTAATTTTATGTTTTTTATAAAGTTGCATCATTTCCATTTGTTGTTTTTGTTGTGACTCTGGATCTTTCCTAGTCGCATATTTACGATTTAAACGGTCAATCTCAGGTTGAGCAACAGCCATTTTCATTGACATATCATTAGTTTTAGCATAAATTGGCCAAGCTAATGTACGGACTAAAATAGTTGTAACTAAGATAGCTACTGCAAATGATCCTTTTGTAATGCTACCAATTAAAGACATTAATAACGCAATTGGCATTTGTAAGAAAATCCAATTCCAGAAACTTGCTGTCTGTGTATTTAAAGGTTTTACTGTTGATGCTAACCATAATGTTACTGTTTCATTACGTGAGTCATTATTAGATAAAGTAAATTTGTATGTTAAAGTTTTCTCTACAAACGAAATATACTTTTTATCTTTAATTAATTCATCTGTATCTTGATAGTAATTTTCTTGATCAGCAGCAATTGCTAGTGGTTCACTAGCTATAGTTGCTTTTCCTTTAACTAAATTTACTTCAAAGAAATCAATTGAGTTTAATACATACTCATAAGTATCTTTTAAAATTAATCCTGTTGTTGGATTACCTTTTTTATCTAATTTAACTTGATTTGAAACTACATCCATTACAAATCCTTCACCCAATGCTGAAACAGTTGTTTCAGATAAGTTACTATTGAATTCTTTATATGAAAAAGGAATAGCTTCCTTTGCTTCATTAACAACTATATTAAAATCATATGTTTTAATATAAGCATCACTAACACCATAACCAGCACTGATTAGTTCTTCATAAGTATATAGGTTATCATGACTTTCTGTTTGTTTAGGAACAGTATAAGTAATTTCTGATGCAGTTATTACAGGAAGTTTTTCTAAACTACCGTTATGAATTACATAGTATGCTTCTAAGTTAGAAAATGACTTATTGTTTTTAGTTTCATCAAAATCAACAAGTATAGTTTCTTTTGCTGCATTAGATACAATGTACTTCTTGTTGTTGTTTTTAAGGTTTTTATCGCCACCACAAGCAGTCAATAGAAGAGTTGTCGCTAATAAAACCACTAACAATAAAATTTTGTTCGTTCTTTTCATCCTACTTCTCCATTATCTTCAGATTATTTAGCAATAAAATAATATTATTACTAATTTCTTTAAAACTTAACCCGCTTGATTGCGGCTTAATTACAATTACAAATTCAAACTTATTATCAATCTTTAACTGATTTTCTCTAATAATAGATCTAATTTGTCTTTTGATTTTATTTCTTTCGACTGCATTGCCAAACTTTTTACCGATCGACATTGCAAAACGAAAATTAGCATTTTTTTCTTGAGTCTTTTTATATATGGTAAAATATGAATTTCCTTTTCTTACTCTAGTGTTAAATACCTGT
>DATFIG010000020.1:0-5040 GCA_035270345.1 Haploplasma sp. | reverse complement strand
ATTTGTTTGTTAACTGTTTTATCAAATGAAATAATAATATTGTTGCTAAATAGTCTTTCTTTTAAATCATTTAATAATTTATTTACAATCTTAGATTGTACGTCTTCATTTAATGGATTAAATACTACGATATCATCAATTCTATTTAAAAACTCCGGTTTAAATGTTTTATGAACTAAATCTAAAACTTTTTTCTCAGCATCGTTATCACTACTCAATAAGTAGTGGCTTCCTAAATTCGATGTCATAATAATAACTGTATTTTTAAAGTCAACAACACGCCCTTGACTGTCTGTTAATCTACCGTCATCTAAAACTTGTAGAAGAAGATTGAATATTTCTGGATGAGCTTTTTCCACTTCATCAAATAAAACGACAGAATATGGTTTTCTTCTTACAGCTTCAGTTAATTGTCCGCCCTCTTCATATCCAACATATCCAGGAGGAGAACCAATTAGTTTAGATACACTATGAGATTCCATAAATTCACTCATATCAAATCTGATAATAGTGTTTTCATCATCAAATAGGAATTCCGCTAATGCTTTAGCTGTTTCAGTTTTACCAACACCAGTTGGTCCTAAAAATAAGAATGAACCAATAGCTGTTTGTTCTGATTTTATTCCAGCTCTTTGTCTTAGGATTGCATCACTAACTAAACTTAAGGCGTGATCTTGTCCGATAACACGATGTTTTAGGTTATCCTCTAACATAAGTAATCTTTCTTTATCACCACTCATTAGTTTTTTAACAGGTATTTTAGTCCATTTGTAAACTATTTCAGCAATTGATTCCTCAGTTACTGTTTCGGTAAGAAGTGTATTGTTATTAACACTACTTGTTAAGTCTTTAATCATTTCTTCAGTTTTTGGAATTAAGCTATATTGTAATTCAGCGGCTTTAGAATAGTTGCTATTTAAAAATGCATCATTAAGTTCATTTTTTTGTTTCTCTAATTTTATTTTTTCTAACTTTAGAGTTTCAATATTCGATTTTTCATTTTCCCATTTCAATTTAATATCTTTTTCTTCTTTAGATAACACTGCAATTTCTTCATTAACAATATTCAATCTATCGACAGATACTAAGTCTTTTTCTTTTTGTAAAGCAGTTTTCTCAATTTCTAATTGTAATAATCTTCTTTGTAAATCATCAAGTTCAACTGGCATCGAATCGATTTCAATTCTAATTGATGCACATGCTTCATCGACTAAATCAATTGCTTTATCAGGTAAAAATCGTTCTGTTATATATCTGTTTGACATAACAGCAGCAGATATTAAAGCTTTATCACTAATGTTAACACCGTGATAAGTTTCAAAACGATCTTTTAAACCTCTTAAAATACTAATAGTATCTTCAACTGTTGGTTCATTAACTAACACTTGTTGGAATCTACGTTCTAAAGCACGATCTTTTTCAATGTACATTCGATATTCGTTTAAAGTTGTAGCACCTACACAGTTGATTTCACCACGTGCAAGGAGTGGTTTTAACATGTTTGATGCATCCATTGCACCTTCAGCTTTACCAGCACCAACAATGTTATGGATTTCATCAATGAATAATATGATCTTACCATCACTATCTTTAACTTTTTTTAATACTGCTTGAAGCCTTTCCTCAAACTCACCTCTAAATTTTGCGCCAGCAAGTAATGCACCTAAATCTAATTCATAGACAACTTTATCAAGCAATCCTGTTGGTACATCTTTATCAATTATTCTTCTAGCTAAACCTTCAACAATTGCAGTTTTACCTACACCAGGTTCACCAATAAGAACTGGGTTATTTTTGGTTTTACGTGAAAGAATCTTGATAACACGTCTAATTTGTTCATCGCGGCCGATAACTGGATCGATTTTTCCATTTTTTACTTCCTCATTTAAGTTACGACCGAATTTTTCTAAAATATTTTCATCATTTTCATAATTTGGCATTTGATTAAAATTCATATATATCGCCTCCTACTATTATTATACGCTTCATTTTTGGCACTGTCAACCAAAGAGTGCTAATAATTAAAAATATGTTATTTTTGATATAGATCAAGTTATTTAGGTATATTTATTGATAAACTATGGATGTAAGAAGAAAGCAGGGATATTATGAATGAAAATTTTATTAACGTATTAAACGTTCACTTAGATACATTAAGGCAATATGTACCGATTGTTAAAAGAGTACATGGTAGTGCTCATCCTGAGTTTATTGAAGTTGCAAATAACTTTGATGTTATAAACGAGAAAGTAAACAATGGTAATTATGATTTACTAACTGAATTTAATAATTTAAATAAAATAACTAACAACTACAAAATACCAATGGATGTTTGTGAAAGTTATGCACATGTATATAACTTGTTAAAAGAATTAGATGATGCTTATAGGATAGATTTATGATTAAGGTTCAACGTTTTATTTTAGGAAGTAAAACTAAAATTTCACTATTAAGCTTTATATTAATAGTTACTGGTTTTATAAGTCATTACGCATTTAATTATGAATTACTTACTGAAATAACATTTATTATTGCATCAGTAATTGGTGTTATTCCAATTGCTATTCAAGCTTATCAATCATTAAGAGTAAAAGTTATTAGTATTGATCTATTAGTGACAATTGCAGTTATAGGTGCATTTATTATTGCTAATTATGAAGAATCAGCAATTGTAACATTTTTATTTCTTTTTGGGAGTTTCTTAGAACAAAGGACACTAAACAAAACAAGAAAAGCCATTAAAGAATTAACTGAAATGGCTCCTAGTGTAGCAAACTTATTAAATAGTAATGGAGAGTTTGTTGAAGTAGATATTGACTTAGTTGATGTTCATGATATTTTACTTGTAAGAACCGGAGATAAAATACCAGTAGATGGGATTGTTATAGAAGGTGTTGGTAATATAAATGAAGCAAGTATTACAGGTGAAAGTTTACCGGTAGGAAAAAAAGAAGGAACTAGTGTTTATGCAGGGACTATCTTAGAAAATGGAACTTTAAAGATTCGAGCAGAAAAAGTAGGTGAAGATACTACTTTCGGTAAAATTATTGAATTAGTTTATGAGGCACAAGATTCGAAATCAGATGCTGAAAAATTTATTGATAAGTTTGCTAAATATTACACGCCAATTGTTTTATTACTAGGTATTTTGGTATTTATTATTTGGCGTGATATTGCATTAGCAATTACAGTTTTAGTATTAGGTTGTCCAGGAGCCTTAGTAATCGGAGTTCCAGTATCTAATGTAGCTGGTATTGGTAATGGTGCTAAAAATGGTGTTTTATTAAAAGGTAGTGAAGTCATTAGTGATTTTAGTAAAGTTGATGTAATGGTTTTTGATAAAACTGGAACTTTAACATATGGAACACCAGTTGTTTCTAAAGTTAATAATTACGGTAAAAGAGTAGAAGAATCATTAGCATATTTAAAAGCGATTGAGTTAGAATCGTCTCATCCATTAGCTAATGCAATAGTTAATTACATTGAAGATGTAAAAGAATATAAGGTTACAAATACTAATGTAGTTAAAGGAATGGGAATAATTAGTGAAATTAATCAAAATGTAGTTTATGTTGGTAATAAAGATTTAATAACAACAAACAATTTAGAACTTACATCAATAATGATTAATGATATAAATACATTAGAAAAACTAGGTAATTCAATCGTTATAGTTGCTTTAAATAAACAAGTAGAAATGATCTTAGGTATTAAAGATGAAATAAGAACTGAAGTGAAAGAAGAACTAAATTTAATTAAAAAAATGGGAGTCAAAGAACTTGTTGTCTTATCTGGTGATAACCAGGGATCTGTTAATGTAGTAGCAGAAGAGCTAGGACTAACAAAGGCTTATGGCAATATGCTACCAGAAGATAAACAAGCGTATATCAAGAATTTACAAAGTGAAGGTAAGATAGTAGCATTTATTGGTGATGGTGTTAATGATAGTCCATCATTAGCATTAGCTAATATAGGTATTGCTATTGGAAGTGGAACAGATGTTGCAATTGAGACTAGTGATGTTGTTTTAATTAATTCTAACTTTAAAACACTAAGACACTCACTTGGCTTAACAAAGCGAATAGTTAGTAATATGAAACAAAATATTATTATCGCTGTTGGTGTAGTAATTGTCTTGTTAGTAGCATTACTTAGTACATCTTGGTTAGATATGAGAATTGGAATGTTAGTCCATGAAGCAAGTATATTGGTCGTTATTTTAAACGGAATGCGATTATTAAGATATAAATTAAAAGGAGAAATGAAATGAAAAAAACAACAATTCAATTAGAAAGTTTAACATGTCCATCATGTTTACAAAAAATTAATGGTGCAGTAAAAGGAGTAGAAGGTGTTAATAAAGACTCTGTAGAAGTAATGTTTAACTCAAGCCGTGTTAAATTAGAGTTTGACGACAGTTTAACTTCGATTGACAATATTACTGGTGCGATTAATAAAGTAGGATATGAAGTAATAAAATCAACTGTAAAAGATTTATAAGAGATTTAAACCTAAAGTATAAAAAACTTTAGGTTTATTTTTTTTATCAATTGAAATAATGGTAAAATAGATTTATTAATTTAGATAATACAAGGAGTGATATTTTGAAAGTTTACGAAGAATTTCATGGTAATATGGTTATATCTAAAATTGATAGTCAATTAAGACAATTAGTTAAAAGAGAAAAGAAGTCATTTAAAATTTTAACTGGCTATGGTTCAACCGGTGGATTTTCTAATTCTAAAAGTACAGCGTTGAAGTCTTTAGCAAAACTATTAAATGAAGGATTAATAAAAGGTTATTTTCCTGGTGAAGTAAAAAACAATTTACTAAACTTAAAATCACCTTATTATGATTCTAAACTTAAATTTGAAAACCAAGTTAAAAAAGATATAGATTATGGAAATAGAGGCATTATCTTTATATTTATATAGGAGTAATTATGAAAATATTAAATTATGAATCTAAATATTTAGTCGAACTGATTAATTTGTTTTATGATACTGTTGAAAATGTTAACATTAAAGACTATACTTTAGA